>NZ_JAKGAW010000067.1:0-16435 GCF_021532475.1 Pseudoalteromonas sp. APAL1
CGCAACGTTCGAAGCTGAACACCTCACGAGTAAGATAGATGCTACCTCGGTCAGTTTTAGGTTTGCGCTTAGGTCGCCCACACACGCCTTTCATGAATTTTTGGTAAGTCTGATACCAGTTAACCGCACTGTTTCGGATAATCTGACTAGGGCATCGAGATAGCCAAGGGGTTAACTCCTTCGACTTGAATTGTGATGTTTTCTGGTCAATTGGGGCATAAGTGCCCGTTGGGTAGTATTTACGTGCAAAGGTGCGGTAATACTTTTCTTCGTCAACTTTGGCATTCCAAATACTGCGTGCGCAACCCATCCACTGGCTTAAAACCAGTTTTTGATATGATGTTGGGTTAGCACGTAGCTTAATGCCAGTTAGCATGCTCTTTCCGTAGGTTGTCAATTGCGGTAACTATTATTACACTTAGCGTTAAATTGTCAATCTAGTCTATAAGTAAAATGTACGAATGGAGAACAGGCAGAAGCTGCCTATTTAAAAATAATGCTCATCTAGTATTTGTTACAAAATACCGAAGAGACGTTTTCACTAAAGAGATGTTAGATAGAACCAAAGAGATAATGGAGGAAACCTGTAAGCAAATGGATTGCGAGCTTTTAGAGTTTGGTGGAGAACATGACCACGTTCACTTAATGGTGTCTATTCACCCCAAAGTTGCTGTATCGAATTTGGTTGGCAAATTAAAAGGGAAGTCGTCATATATACTAAGGCGTGAGTATTGGAATCGGATTAAGACGATGCTTTGGGGAAATCACTTTTGGTCGCCTAGTTATTGTGTCGTGTCATGCGGCGGCGCGAGTTTGGATGTAATTAAGCAGTACATTGAAAATCAAAACACACCGCCAAGTGAAAGAGCCGTAAAAACTTCACGCGCTTTAAGTCAGAAAAAAGACTAGTTACCTCTTGCTTGACTCGCCCTTGAAAGGGTGAGATTGCGCAAGCCTAATGTTCAAAACCTCTATAGCAGAGGTTAGACAAGTAGTTGAGCAACAGGATTTACCTGATGTTCATTGGAAACTGACAGCAGAAACTGCTGAATATAGGGAGTCTTTAGCAATAGAAAATGCTCGACAAGAACATAATGTCACCTAATAGCTAAACCTCTGTTATAGAATACCAAACCAGCAAAGTATAGAAGCACAAAAAGCAAATCCAGCGTCATTCTGGCTAAACTAGGATACAAAAGAAAAAAGCATACAAACTTAGGGATGAAGGTGAGTTTGTATGCTTGGGTATTGATAATCAATTAGGAAATTGCTGGCTCAATAATTTATGAAATACACTTTAAATATAGAGGCTGTGCTTATTATTGTCAAACTTCCATACTTAAAAATTTTTCGAAACTTTATGAGCCCCCCTTATTCGACATTAAGGTGGCGCCCATAAGTGATTCACTTCACACTGTTGTTTCAATAACTCCATGTTTTTAATATTAACTTTTTATAGGTGGAGTAAAAAAAACCGAAACAAGTATAAGCTTAATTTAATATTAAAATTAGATAAATCTAGGGGGTATCGCTCAATTACCTAGTAATTTTTTGCTAAAAACAAATTTTCCCAAATGAGTCCCTAAATATGTAAAGCTAACGAACGCAATATGAGCTTATATAAAAGGAGCTACCCTTACAACACTTTCAACACTTTCAACAGCCGGAGTATCTAGAGGTCGCGCAGCTTCCAAAAAATTAGCTAAGCTAAAACCATTGTTCTTTCTGATCCAAGGCTGGAATTTAGCTATACTACAGACGATAAAATTGTGTATCAGTTTCTGATAGAGAGTTATTAAAGTTTCTGATAAAACATTGGAATTTGTGTTTTATTACGAAAAGTCGCTGAAATTAAGCAAATCTTTGATGGAATCTAAAAGGCAGCAGAAAACCAAAACCTTTCGAGTTTTAAGCTTCTCGTAATTGTTATTATTGAACAACTTTTATGTTAACCTCAATTAAAAATAATAACTAAATTTTAGTAACGGAATAGTAGTTGATGGAGTAACAGTTTAAATGTTAAGGGTTTTATGCTTTGTTCTTTTTTCTGCCAATTTAACCGCCAATGAAGTAAAAAATGAAATAGATAAGGTTCTTTATGGCTATACCACCTTCTCTGAGTCGAGAGCTATTTTAGAAAAGTTAGAACAAGGAATGCCATATAAAAATGTGCTTGATGATGCGCGAGTAATGGCGTTTAAGTGTTGGTTTTCTGATGTCACTACATCTAATGGGCTACTCCATTACAATGACTTTTTAAATAATGCAAAGTCAATAATTCATAACTCAGGTAGCGAAATATTAAAACAAAACCTCACAGTCTGTGAAGCTTTCCAAGAGTACAACCAAGGCAATTACCAATTAGCCACAATACTTTTAACCCCTATAACTCAAAACTCTGCAAACACGCAAAACCCTGAAGAGCTAAACGGCATTGCTAACGCTAGTACAGTACTCAATCGTATTTACTTAGCCCAAGGAAACTATGAAGATGCATTCCATGCAGCGCAAAAAGCCTATCAGCTATTTGAAAAATCAGGAAATAGCTATGAACAAGCTCTTGCCCTAAAAGAAATAGCAGATATTCATATTGCTCTTTACAACTTTGATCTAGCAATTGAACAACTGCAACGCTCTGCAACCGAATTAGCCAAATTTAATAAACAAGAACATTACAAAGTAATCGATCAGATCGCTTTTGCCCATGAAAAAAGCGGAAATCTCCCTAAAGCTATAGAGTTGTATCAGTCAATCAAAAAAGATGTAAGGTCTTACGAAAGCGATAACGGTTATGCTTATGTATTGATAAAATTAGCTGAGTTGTACACCGAACTAAACCAGCTCAATGCTGCAAAGTCATATTTAACCGCTGTTGATAAACTTAAGATAGATGATAGCTGGATCACAACACTACTAACTATGACACAAGCCCAATGGCACTTAAAAAGCAATAATCTAAACGCAGCTCTCACTTTATTTAACAAGTTACAAACTAAGCAAAACTCATGGCCGGTCAGTTTTAAAGAAAGGTATTTAAGCTTTGCCTCATTAATTGCTGAAGCTACAAATGATTCCTTATTACACATAAATGCTCAACAACAACTAATAATAATAATAAAACAAAAGCAAACAGACATAGCCAATAACGCCCTTATATCAGCACGTCTAAACTTTAACTTTGAACAACAGAAGCGTGAAATAACTCGTCTAGAACAAGCTTCAGCTCTGCAAAAAGAGTTACTAACAGTGGCTGAAGATAAAGCCTTTTGGCAGCGCTTAACACTCATTATTGCCAGCGTATGTTTAATCCTATTTGCCATTTACAGCTTTAAACAAGTCCGCCAAAAAAAGTATTTTGAAGTACTCGCCTTAAAAGACGAACTTACAGGCATAGCAAATCGCAGAGCTATCATTAATTTAAAGCGAAGTGTCATGCAAAAAAACTTACACAATAAGCAAGTAAGTTCACTGATTTCTATTGATATTGACCATTTTAAAGCTGTAAATGATCAATACGGCCATGATATTGGCGATGAGCTTATCATTTCTGTCGTAAATACCATTGTAAGCACAGTTCGCTGTTCAGGTATGGTGGGACGAGTCGGTGGTGAAGAGTTTTTGATTGTGCTTGAAAACCAAACTCTCGAAAATGCAAAAGACATTGCGGGGCGAATTAGGCATTCAATAGCAGAAAAACAACATACTTCTTTGGGTATTAATTCAACCGTAAGCATTGGTGTTATTGAAATAACCCCGCATGAGACTGCTGAACAGGCAGCAAAACGTGTTGATCTGAACTTATACAAAGCCAAGCAAAATGGCAAAAATAGTGTGGTAGTTTAACTTTTGCTTAAGCTAGACATGTGAATATTGATCTAAGCTAATTTAAACAGTCACACGTTCAAGGTGCCCCATAATAAATTGATTTTTACCTGAGCTTTTAGCTTTGTACAAGAGTGTATCTGCTTTTTCATACAACAGCTCAAAATGATTAGCCTCAACACTACCTTTATCAAGGCCTACACTTATAGTAACTTGCGTTAGATTTTCGTTTAAATCTGAAAAATCGAGTGCGCTTACAGAACAAATTAATCTGTGGGAGATCAACTTTAGTTGGTCACTATCTTGTGAAGGGAAAAATATCACAAATTTCTCCCCCACATAACGAGCTACAATATCACTACCACGAACTTGTTCTTTTAATGTTTGTGCTACGCGATGCAAAACCTTATCACCAATATTATGCCCAAAACGATCATTAATAGATTTAAAGTTATTTATATCTGCGATTAATAAAAACCCAGATTTATCATCAAGCTTGTTAACACTTTGATGGAAACCATGACGATTCAATAATTGTGTTAAGGTGTCTAACTCACTTTGTTAATAATGATGTTGATTGGCTCGTTATTTTTTACTAATTGCCATAATGTTAATTCCTGTACAACGGCAAAAACAGCAATGTTAACAAAAAAATAACATTGAGCCTTGTTTGCTCTATTGCTTGTTTTTGCCAACTTACATCACCTGCAATGCAAAAATGACTGAGCAAGCTTAATATTATTAATAGAGTATATTTTTAGTACGCATTTTTTATTATTATAAATAGCAAAGATCCAAAACAAAATATCGAATGAACTAACAAGCCCTGTACACCGATGCTTAAAAATGAGCCAACCTGCTGTGGCTCTGTTACATCCACTAAAATACCCCAGCTGACTAACATATAGCCAATCCCAAGTACAAGCATGATAGCTGCAATTGTGTAACCTATTAACGAATGAACAATACTTGAAAATAGCAATAACAAGCAAAACGTGATGAACGCAGCAATACTTGTTGCAGGCTCAAACCAAAATGCTGGAGCTTCCAAAAATGAATGATGGGAATTCGCATGCCAGTATTCAGGTAATGCTAAAATCACAAACAAATTAAGCTCGGTCATTGCATTGAGTAGCTGTGAAAAAGTCATACTTGCGACATTATCGGTAAATGCAATAAATGTAATGAAACCATCTGCAAGCCAAATACTTAAGTTAGAAATAGCCAGTAGGAACAACATTGCGAGGGTTTGGAATGACAACACGAGGACAAACTCCTTCCTTGAATAGCGAAACTAGAATAGCGCTAGTTTTTACATTTACGCAATATTTCCATCTACTTACAGATCTTATTGCATAACCCCCCTAATGCGCAATGTCACTAATTGATTCATTTTTATACTATGAAGAAGGAAAGTCGCGTATATAGTGTTTTTTTATTCATAACTGACAATACGTGGAGTAATATCTTGTTCAAAGAGCATTTATGGCTGAATAACACTTATCAGAAAATCAAAAATATCGATATTCCCCTCCGCGCTAAAAGCCTTGTCAGAAAAGACTTTCTATTCCATTCTTCTCAGAAACCATTCCAGTTTTGGAACAGAAAGTACAATTACTCACTATTTTGAAGGCACATTAATACCAGAACTAATTACGCAACAGTCATTAAACCGCCACAGTAAATATAGGTAGTCTTCAAGACCTGGGATGGTTCTACCACCTGCCGCTGTAGACCATTTATGTTCAGACTCCCCCAATGGGTGACAGCACTTACCATTGGGGGAGTTTATATCAGCTTCAGCTACGGGATGAAGCATCGAAAGCTTATACTGGGATTTGGGGATCATTGGCCAAAACTCGGGTTTACACATTGCATCCTCTCCGATTGTTTTTCTAGCCAACCCCTTTCGGTGCAAACTCGCAAGTACACGTTGTGTCAAAAGAGAAGTTACACGCGGCCCAGACTCACCATGATAAACATTTCCAGTAAATGGATAGAGACTTCCGTCGCAGCCAGCACAACCATATGTAGATTCTTGAACATCTCCTGCTGTAATTGCGGCACAATCCGCAGTACACCACGCTTTTGCAATTGGATTTGCAAATATAAATGCTTCTGGGGATAGTAAAATTGAGAGCAAATCATTGTTCCAAGTTGGATCAATCTCGCTAAGGTACATCAAATCAAAATCTGTATATTCACCACCACATTTAGGCAAATACAAAATTTCCAACATCGCAAATAATGGGTATGAATAGTAATGGTATTGGTACGTTGCCAAGTCTGCACCACCGGAACTTTTAACATCCACTCCAGTCGACAATGAAAATAGATCATCCTGAAGCCTAACTCCCCCTAATGCGGGTGCACACCATGGAACTCTCACATGTTCGACTAATCTAGACGGCTGCCAAAACCCCAGTTGATAGCCAAACTCCGGGATTCCAAGAGCATCATTACAAGCACAAATCGATTGGTCAGGTGCAGCCCCATTTGGTTTTGGACCTACTCCCATCAATCGTACTGGCAAGAAGCACGACCAACAAACTTCATTTATTATGTTGCTAAATACATTCGCGTTATTGCATGCGTTACCTTGAGCTTTTGTTTGCGTTGAAAATAAAGCAACTAAGAAAATAAGGGAAATCAATGTAAAGCGCATTACAATTGGCCCACTTTTGACTCTAACCAATTAAATGCGATTAGAAAGTAATGCCAAGCGGTATCCCAAATTTGCTTTGCTACAGTGGGGTACTCGTAACTTAAATAGATCCCACCCAAAACGCCTAACCCAACTAAAATTAATTTCATTTTTCACTCCAATCGAATTGACGTACCAGTAAATAGCCATTGCTTTGTGTTTCGATTTTGCTTGGTGTAGCTTCCACTTTAAATTTCTCAATAACTTGTTTAGGCAAAATGAAAACTGGTGCCCCAAACTCATTTCGAAACTTACTAAGCTCATCCCACCCTTTGTCTTTATCCATATGGGTTAGATGAATCTGAAACTGTCCTGATATCGATTTTAATTCTTCCTTAACCCAATCAACCTGTGACTTCACATAGGGATCAATTACAAAAATGGTTAAATGCATAGGGTATTGTTTTAAAGGGTTTGTTATGTCGCCAGCTCGAGCCAATATTTCTCCACGGCCATTTTTGATATCTTGAGTTACGCGAACAGTCGTATCTATTAGCCACTGCTTAGATTCATCTGACGTGGGGAGAGGGTAAGTTTTATATTTCTTCCAGAACCTTTCTTTTGCTAAACGTTGCTTCTCAGCCCAATCAATCTTGCCTGCTACAGCTTTCATTTGCTCTATGATGTCAGGTTCGTCAATATTGAATAATTGACCTAATGGTTCAAACTTGAAATCGCCTTGTTTTTGATCAAACTGCTCTTTTGCATATTGCGCATTCAATGTGCCCTGAGCAATAAGATGCTTATTACCATTTCTTATGACGATAGTTGGTACACCGGTTACATTAAACTCTTTAAATCTTAGTGGGTTTATTCCTACATTTGGTTCTACGTTTGATATAGCACTTAATTTCTGAATAAGCTTCATCGTCGATGATATGTGTGTAGCCCCTTTTTCTAACCCTCTAAATAAAATTGTTAGGTTATGCTCTTTGGCCACTTTGAAGGCATCAATAAGTGCTCTTCTGGGCATTGAGAAACTCACAAAAATAGCGCCATCTGTACCTTCTAATAAATCAATTTTATTTTCTTGTTGTGGAAGTGCTCTCTTCATTGTATCACTGGAAATAACAACAGCCTGATCTGCAATTGACTTGGCTAAAGCTATATCGTTTTCTTGAATTGTTGGCTTATCTATATCTTTTAACCACCCATTTTCTTTGGCTTTCTCGACAGCCTTATTCGCAGCGTCTTGAAAACTAGAAACATCATATTTGTTTTTTTGATTGGCACTTACGGAGACTGAGAACGCACAAAGCAAAAGTATCGACTTAAAAAATTGCATATGCTTTCCCCAAAATATCCTCTTCATTTATTGGCCCCCAAAACCTGCTGTCATAGCTATAAATAGTCTCACCAACCATAAAGAATTCATTTTCATTCAAGGTAATTTGTCGCTCATACTCTTTTGGGTTTAACTGTAAGAAATTAATGGCATGCGTCATTCCAGCAATTTTGGATTCGACTCGATTTACAAGCATTTCATTTGGCGAGAACTTGATTTCATCGCCAGGAACACCAGCTGCAATTTTTATGAAGTTCAACCCTTTATCAAAATTTTTATCTTCCTTGTTAAATTTGAATGCAACTAAATCTCCCCTTTTAATATCCTTATCACGATTGTCGACTATGAACATGTGAGCATACAAACATTGCTCTTGAAATGTAGGAAAAGAAAATGTGAAGCGAGCAAAAAATAATTCCGCTAACCAATATAAGCCAAGTAGTGTAAGGCATACTATGACTGTGCTTTTCAACTTTATGCTATTCATAGCTAATTGTTTTTGTGAGAACGTAAATAAATTCTACAGTGAGATTTTTGAGTAATTCTGAGATTTTCTTTCGTATTGAATTTTTTTTGGCGATTAAGAAAGTATTTGTGGTACATTAACGACATACTAAAGTCTCCTCCAAAGAACTCTAGTATAAAAAAAGGTAGCCTTTGGTTGAGGCTACCTTTTTTGTAACTTATACATTTTCTGTCTTAAATGTGCTTATTTAATTAAAGTTTTTAATATCTCATCAATTTCAGAGAATTGAACAATACCATCAAGTATAGGGTTCCTAGATCGTGGAAACTAATTCTAAATTTCTGTGTCCCAAAGTCGAAAGATCTATATGGTCAAGTCAAATCTCTTTCGCTAGTTACTCTATACCCGCAGAGTAGTTTTTGAGGTAACCAGCGATATCTCTCACCGCATTACCTTGAAGTTCAGCCTTTGCTTTAGCACCTTACTTTATGCGTATTTCAATCATTTGTTAGTTGTAACTGCTTCTACAGCCATTGTTAATTGATTATCAGCAAACGCAGGCTTAAAACGGAAACCTATGCGATACAAGCAAGTCATTAGCTTATCAATGCTGAACTTTTCAATTCGCCCATTAACTAAATCGCTCACGCGAGGTTGCGTTAGCCCTAATTGAGCTGCAGCGTCGGCCTGTGACCAATTTTTGGCATTGATAATGTCACGAATGACAATCATCAGATCTGATCGTGTCTGTAATTCAGAGGCTTCTGCTTTATCTTCGGTGATTGCATCAAAGATATTTGAGTATTCAAGAGTCATCTTAAAAACCTTATTGATTAACTTATAAGCACTATATATCAGCAATGATATATATACAAGTGTTGATATATTTTTCATTTAATTTCTTTTTGCATTAGCTTGTACCGCTTCTTTGCAGTGTCCATAGCCTGTTTATCGACTTCGTTAGTCGTCTTGGTAAACGAATGCAAGATGAACACTGTATCTGCAAACTTAGCAACGTAAATCGTTCGATATGCTGGCCTGCCGTTCTCTATTAGCTCAACTGCACCAATGCCTACACTTTCCTTTAAGTGCTTAAACTTGCTAAATGGCTCTTTGTTTTGACAAATAGCGTTTAAATCATTTGCAAAGCGCTTTTGAATTTTATCGGGCAACGCTAGAAACTCTTTTTTTGATTGATTGTTTATAAACTTAAATTTTTTCAACTTCCTAATGCCCTGTCATTTTTATTCTTGAGTATACGCTATTAATGGCGTCTGATAATTGCAGTAGATTACCGCTGTATTTATCTGTCACAACTTGTCTCGATGCATGACCAAACAGATCCTCCACAACACCATGATCAATATTTTTGGCCAAATGGATTACTAACGAGCCGCTCAATAATTTTCAACCTTTCAGCAACATTTGAGCCCAATTAAAAGTTGTTCATTTTTTATGAATATGGCAGTAAAAATAGCTGCCATATTCACATATCATTTAATGAATTGTCTGAGTGATATCTATGAATTCAAAACTATCGTCATAACATCTACCTACAACATAATTTGTGCCTTTTAGCTTATCCTTGCTGAATTGGATAATATTATGAGAATGCGTTAGTAACTCACCATTTAACTGCCATGTAGTCGCAGCAATTCGACCATCCGAGTCATTACAGTTGAGATGTAATTCAAACACTTGATCTGTTTCATGCATATTAATACTTCCGGTTGGTTTCTGATTTGGTATCACGTTCACTTCAAATGACTGCGAACCAGTCTGACCAAACTCAGTTTCAACATCGACGCGGATAGAATGATTGCCAACTGATAAATCTCCAATACTTTCTCTATAACGCTTGCTTTCCATGACAAGCTCGCCATCCAAGTACCATTTATACACTGCAACTCTATCATCTGGATGTGAAAGCCATACACGAGATCTAAGTGATACATCTAGTGGATATCTCAGGTATTCATTACTGAATGTACGCACAATCTCAATTTCTAATGGTGTTGGAGGTAAAACTTCTACAATTTGGCTTACTTCTTTACTTTGTCCCCTGCTGTTTGTAACCCTAAACATGAGATTTTTCATTCCTTCTTGGGAAAACTGCAGAGTAAACTTGCCGTCATCTTGATTTAACACTTTAACTCCGGGTGTTTTTAGTAGCTCATATGCATACTCGACGCCAGGAGCAAAATGACGCTCTAAGCCTACCCATGCAATATGTTTAGAAGGCATATAATTTACTGTAGCTGGCATGTTTAGTTCAATTTCAGGAAACTCGTATGTCCAGCTTTTCACACGAACTCTAGTCTCGTTGATTGTCTCTTGCTTTGACCCCTCTACCCAAGCTTGGTAGGTCAGAATAAAGTTTCTTCCTTCAAGAAGATTTTCACTAAATGTCAGGTCAAATTCACTATCATTTATTACTTTCCCATCCGGTAACACCCATTGGTTTTGAGTCCTACCATTAATAGACTCAGTTCTTGTGAAAGAGCTTCCTTTAATGTGGTGTGTAGAGCCGACTTCGACTAGATCAGGGACATCTAAATCAAAATAGAATCGTGGCGCTCTTAAGAAGTAGTATCGCGCCCTAGCTTCGACAAAAGCTTCATCACCCAAACTACTGTCACTTGCTATCCCGTTATATTTCATTCGGGCATTGATATCTCTTCCTGTAAAGTCATCTTTATAGAATGAGATTTCTGCTGGACCTGAGAACCAAGACTTACGATTATCAGTTGACCACTCGATAACACCATCCCCATTTTGAACGAGGTTATCTCCGTCATACAAAACGAACTTTGCAGCTTCATTAAATAGAACTTCATTAGTTTGTTGAATTAATAGTTCAGGTTTTTCAAAAGCAACAACTTTTAGAGTACCGCTAGTTGACCATTCGCCTGTAAACTTATTTTCAACTTTAACTCTCAAGTATTCAATTTCTTCGTTTTCATATCGCTTACGCCAACGTAAAGTATCTTTATGTTCTGTAGACTCCCTCCAATCTGAACCGTTACTTGAAACTTCCCACACAACTCGGCCAAGTGATCCAACATCTGCTCGGTCTTCAGGTGAGTAAATTGCTGAAGCTCTCAATGGTATCCGGCCCTTAATTAAGCCATCCTTTAGCTCCCCTTCAATTTTAGTGCCTTTGTACACAATAAAGTATGCACGAGCAGACTGAATATAGTACTCATAATCAGGTATAGGTGTTTTTGCTTTTGCTACTGCAACATAAATTCCACTTTCTTCGCCAATAACTTCCATTGGCATTTTTATGAAGGCTTCTCCTTTCGCATCAATTGTGACAGTTTCTGTTAATGGTTCAGGTATATTTCTTCTGTCATACTTACCTATGTAAACTTCCCATTCACCCATTGAGCTTTTGTCATAAACCCATCCATCGATTCGATTGTAATTCCCAAGGTTGATTTTAGCTGTTACTTCATCGGTAGATAGGATCTGATCATCTTGAAAATCTAGATTAACGCCAAGTGTGCTATCAGGAACGACTAAAGCTTTAATGCTTTGGGATGCATTTATTTCTGGCATTCTATGGTACTTAACGTTGTAATCGATAGGGAATACTTCCCATAGATTGCGTTCAACTTCAAAAGGCATATCGAACCTACCAGATGTTCTAAATATTTCACCTGTTCTTGTAGAAGGGTTTTTCGGAAATGTTTGGCTAACCCCTTTGGTGTCGAATGTCATATCTAATGAACCAGGGCTCGATACAGTACCCATTCTGACAATTTCACCACCCGAGTATTCAACTGGATAAAATCCGTTTATAAGTTCTCGCCTTGAGCTAGCTTCAACTGAAATCCCTGTTGGTTCCTGAGAAGAAATCAGTGTCTTTTCATTAGGTATGATCAGTGTTTCACCAAACTCATTAATTATTTCGATATCGCTTTCAATTTCTACAAGCGTTTTGTCTAAATAACCAACAGCCGATGGTGTTCTACCTCGCAATGATATTTCAAAGCCTTCTGGTAAATTAACCCAATTGAATATGCAGCTTTTAACACCTTTGCGCGCATATTTAACCGCGAGGTCTCTTTCACTATAGAACCGGCACTCTTCGCCGCTCACTTGTTCAGAATCTAAATAAACCAATTCAATTAGTCTGAACGGTAGATAGTCGTTTTCACGATGCTTTATATCAAACGACATAGGAGCAAAGACAACATTTAGAATATAATTAAATTTATCACCTGAAGAGTTTTTAACTACAACACTAATTTTTGCATTATCTTTTGGTGATAACTGTTGAGTTAAGCCATTAATAGTGACGATACCGTCACCAACAGAATTTAAGCTTAATGGCACACCGTTTGATTGTACACTCTCAATAGTGACACCATTTACGTAACCATTAAACCCAGCTACTAACAGTTCACTATCAAAGTAGAACTCATCATTTTCCTCCATACTTTGGCTGTTTCTGAAAATAGAAATTAATGGCTGCTTACGAGATAAGAATGCAGCATTTTTAAATTCTTTTTTATCTGATTTTGAATATAAGTACTTTGAAGTAACCGTAATATTGTAGTGCCCATCTGGTACACTCTGCACATCAGCTGTATAAATAAACTTGTTATTAATAACTTCAGGCCCGGTTAGATTTTTTACTATTACAGTTTCACCTTCAGTAATATTATCGTTTTTAAAAAGAGTAGTCCCGTCAAATTCAAGCTCCTTAAGAGCTTCGTGCGAACCACTAACCTTAAACTCAAGCTCAATCGATTTAGGAAGCCACCATGTACCTGATATAGCTGGAGACGGTTTATCAAATACAACTCTCGCTGTTTCGTTCTCAACATCTATAGAAGCGCCTAACAAGCCAAAGCTCAATGGCAAACCACTAGCCCTTGCATTAACTTTTACTTGCTCTACCCGAGAGTATGCGTATTCCCAACTTACAATGGCCTGAGAGTTTATTTCTTTATCAGTAAAGTACTTATTAATTGAATTTATCTTAAACTGGTGAGAAACAATGCCATCCTCATAGCCAGTGTAATTTTTAGTTCCAAGGTAATAAGGAGTGATATTTATTGTGCAGGATGTACTTCCAGCATTTATTAAACAACTCCCCAAATTATCGACAATTACCTGTTGTGAATAATTAACTGGCTTTGTAGTGATTGAAATGGCTTTAACCGGAGCGTTTGGATCGTGATTTACATCGCTATTATTGTCGATCCATTTATTCCCTACATAAATAGAATATTTTGTTAGTTCAGGCGCAATTGGAGCCTCGACGTTAAAAGATGTAGTTCCAGAATTGATTAGTGTTTTCTCTTTTTCCGCACCAAAATAGGCAAACACTTTATACCCAACAGGCACAACTCCGCTCATTCTCAATCGACCTTTCAGAGAGAAGTTATCTCTATCAAGCTCATCCATACCAACCCATTCAAAATAACACTTTCCTGACACATTATTGTTGGTACCAATTGCAACCGCTTCATTAGTCACAATGTCACAGAAACTTGAAAACTTAGTTTGGACTGCTTCAAAACTAGACTCTATTACGTGAGATACTAATCGACCACCTAAATTGTTAATCTTAAACTCGATTTCGTCTTGAACTTTATTTAGTGTGATTGTTCTGGAATATAAATGTCCCAGAGTATCCTTGACCGTAACTTTTATTGTATTTAAGCCATTTTTGAACATAACAGTGTCGGGTATTGTGGCCACACCGATTTTTGGCTTGTTAAAAGCAACGTCAGAAGAGTTAACTTGAATCGATACCAGGTCAACGTCATCTGTAAATGAATTGAAAGTTGAAATTACCAGCTCTTGATTGTATGCAAAGTTACTGCTGTTATTTTGCTTAACACCTGATTTGAAAATATCAATTTTTGGGGCAGTTTTGTTAATTCTTAACCCATTAAAATTTTGGTTAGAAGGGATGCCACTTGAATTTGTGAAAGCCACAGAAGCACCATAATAACCATCTTCAATTTGCGTCATATCGAACGTGTAAACATATGCACCATTTACACTTTCTCTCTTAGTGTTCGTAATAGTCTTATTTGCTGTAACTAGTGAGCCATCTTTTGTATATAGAACATTCCCGCTATAGGTGATGCCACTTGAAATGGTTGGCTGACTATTTCGGCTGAATTTTACATTTAACTCAGATGGGGCCCACCAATCGCCAACAATCTCGCTTGAAGGCTTATTTAAAACGAGTTTAGCTGTGTTATTCGAAACTTGAATTGATTTGCTATTAACGTTTATTGTCTTTGTAGTCGTATAACTAGCAGGCATTGAATTAACCTCAAAAAGGTCAATTTTTGTTGGTTGGTAATTCCAAGGAACAGTTAAAGCATGTTTGGTGTTACTGACTCCCCAATAACTATTACTCGAATCAACTGACACTTGATAGCTTAAAGAGCCCATTTTATTTGAAATAGCATCACCAAGCTTTATTCCTGAAAATGAAATATCGCATGAAGTAGCGCCATTTACTACTGTACAGCTACCAAGCGATGGGATAGAAACCTTCTGACTGTAATCCCTTGCGTCAACATTAACTCTAACTGCAGAAAGCTTGTTTGTGGGGTTGTAATTGGTATGATTACCTACACTTTTCCATGAGTTTCCAAGCTTAACTGAGTATCCTTGGACAGTAGGCTTAACTGGAGCTGCAAAATTAAAAATAAAGTTTTTTGTATCAACTAACTTTTTTGCTTTTGCCGACCCTGAATAATAATAAATTGAGTAGCCAATACTATTCGGACCTGAATTGGAGGCAATGCCTTCAACTTTAAATCCATCAATTGAATAACCGGCTGTGTTATTCCATTCAAATAAACAATATCCAGCGTTTAAGGTTCCCCCTTGTAATGCTAAATTGTTATCTGTAGTGACAGTACAGTAATCGTCTATAACAGTTTGGCGAGCCTCAAGCTTGAAGTTTCTTACGTTTGAAATAAGTGTGCCTGATTTGTTCTCGATGACAAATTCTGGTTTGTAGACATTCATCGTTCCTTTGATAGTTGTGATAGCAATAGCGCTAAATGAAAACATCAAAGTAGTTAAAGCCGCTGCCTTTAAATATCTCATTATTAGACCTTGTTGGAATTACTCAGAGTTAACTTACCAACTTAGCTAAACAATAAAGGCTGAAAAAGAATTGAATTAGAAGAAAAATTCGTTTCATCGACTGATTCGTTGAATATCCAATGATTTGAATAGCAGGAGCTCTAAAATAATAGTTCTACAACTTAATTTTTAGGACTTGCAATGATATTAAAAAACAATATTTGCTTAAAAAGCAAACACTAGGTTTAGTTGTTATATGATAAAACTGAGTGACACGCACAAATTTTCAATTACGACTGGCAGTCAAATTAAATTTGCTTGATGAAAATATATAGCCTCAGCTCATTAGTCGTAATGAAACACTAACAAATTGTCGAGTAAATACTGAAATTAGAGCTTCACTCATGTATACGATAACTATCCAATACAGGCTAATAGAATATTTTAACTTTTTAACCGATGTCTGTAGCTTTGAGTTCGGCGAAAAATTTGTACGCGCTTGGTATTTTAAAGTTCTAGCATATCCTATTTGGTTTTTTGTTTTTTATCTAAAAAAAGTTAAAGAAGGTGAATGTCTGTTTGTATTCTCAGAAGTAGGTTTTGAGCGTAAATCAAATTCGGGGGTTAGCTATCTCAAGTGGGAGAAGATCGGTAAAGTAGTCGTCAGAGAGCACTTTTATATTCTAGTTGGCGGTGAACTACCCAGCGACATCGCTTCGCTCTGATCACTGGGCTTCTACAGTCTAGCTTAACGACTAGGCTGCTTCTTTTTTCTCAGATCCAAAATCCAACTTCGATAATTCGAAGACTTTCGTTTTAACGGATTGTTTCTCCTGAGATACGGGTGCTACCCTTGCGACGATGCCAGCCGCAATTAAATCTAATTCACCTGTCTTTTCTATGCTCTTAGCCGACGATAGATCACGGTTTTGATACGTTCCGCAAGCTACACAAGTGAAATACCTATCGTTCAATGTTAAAACATGGTTTTGGCCGCACTCTGAGCAGATCCCAGTGGACTTCTCAAATCGACCAATTTCGTGATACAACTTACCCTCTAACTCAGCTTTGTATTTTGAAAGCTGAGTTA
>NZ_JAKGAW010000068.1:0-16122 GCF_021532475.1 Pseudoalteromonas sp. APAL1
TTATTTTTTGCTAAATCAATCGCAATAACGTTAAGATTCACCATGTATGGACTCCTTTTGTAAAAGTTTTGTCGCTTATTACGTTACCCCCCTGTGGGAGGGGAGTCCATACATCTCTGTGGTTCAATATTCTTTTGCACAAAGAGGAGAGAATGAGAAGTGAATGAGATAGACCAAAAGAGTATTTTATTTTTCCTCTAAAGCGCAGCGCCTCTTATCCTCTATGTGACTATTATTTTTAAATCCTGTTTATCTCTGTGTAGCGCGAAGCGCCTCGGTGAACTCTGTGGTTCAATTTGTTTTTGCACAGAGAGAAGAGAATGAGTAATCCACAAAACCACCAAATTTGTTTTTAATAATCCCTCTAAAGCGCAGCGCCTCTTATCCTCTATGTGAAAATTACCTCACAGCGGTTTACAAACCGATTTACCTCTTACCTTAAAATATGAAATGGCTGATATCTTGGCTGCTTGTTGCGGTTATATAGTCGGTTATCGATAGCTAAGTAAACTCCAAGGCGCTTAAAAGCTCGTTATTTAACTGAGCTGAACTACCCTTTGTAAAGCAAGTAAGCCTTAAATTAATACTTACCTCAATCGCAGTAACTTGAACATAGCAATGTAATGTAGCAACCGTGAGGGAATAATAATGAGTAAACCCATAATTGCAGCCGTTTCGCCGAAAAAAGTCACCTTAGAGCAGGGGCAAGAGTATTACTTTTGTGCCTGTGGGCGTTCTAAAAACCAGCCATTTTGTGACGGCTCACATGCCGGAACCGATTTCAAACCCAAAGCATTTACAGCAGAAGAGTCGGGCGATGCCTATTTATGCCAATGTAAGCACACCGCTAATGCGCCATTTTGTGATGGTAGTCACAAGCAATTTGATCAAAGCCAAGTTGGTCAAGAAGGGCCTGGCGTACAAATTCAAGCCTCTGATTCGCCTGTAGCTACTGCAACCAAAGAGGAGCCCACCGTTGAGCTTATTCATCAACTAGCACGTGAAGGGTTATCAAAGCTTGGTCATCATGGCCCTATGGTGTCGATGGGTGTGCCGCGATATCAATTACCTAAGTGGGATGATTTACAACTAATGGTGGCACAAATGGCAACGCAACCGTTAATGGAAGATGTAGCCGTTAATACCGAACTTGTGATTGGTCCGCGAGCGAAAAAGCCATTAAAGCTGGCTATTCCGCTTTTTGTTTCAGATATGAGTTTTGGTGCTTTATCAGAAGAAGCTAAAGTATCGTTAGCAAAAGGAGCAGAGCTTGCCGGAACGGGTATTTGCTCGGGTGAGGGCGGTATGCTTCCTGAAGAGCAGCAAGCCAATTCACGCTATTTTTATGAATTAGCAAGTGCAGGTTTTGGTTATAGCGAAGACAAATTAAAAAACGTGCAGGCCTTTCACTTTAAAGGCGGACAAGGCGCAAAAACAGGCACGGGGGGGCATTTACCCGGCAATAAGAATGTTGGCAAAATCTCTGAGGTTAGAGGGATTGAAGCGGGTACTTCGGCGATTTCACCCCCAACATTTAAAGACTTACACAGAGCGGCTGATTTCAAAAAATTTGCTGATAGAGTTCGCGAGGTAACTGGCGGTATCCCAATCGGGTTTAAATTAAGTGCTAATCATATTGAGGAAGATATTCAATTTGCGCTCGATGCGAGTGCCGATTACATCATTCTTGATGGTCGTGGTGGTGGTACTGGTGCAGCTCCTGAGATCTTTAGGGATCATATTAGTGTACCGACTATTCCTGCACTTGCCAGAGCAAGAAAGTACTTAGACGAACAAGGTGCAAGTGATGTTACGTTGATCATTACAGGTGGTTTACGTTTACCCATTGATTTTGTAAAAGCGCTCGCTCTTGGTGCTGATGGGGTGGCGATTTCAAATAGTGCAATGCAAGCAATCGGCTGTGTTGCTGCGCGTATGTGTAATACCAATAACTGCCCAGCAGGGATTGCCACACAAAAGCAAGACTTACGTCAGCGCTTAAATATTGAAAAGTCGGCAAATCAATTAAAGAACTTTTTTGAAGCCTCAACTGAGTTAATGTCGGTAATGGCTAGGGCATGTGGGCATGACTCTTTAGCTAAGTTTAATGCTAATGATCTAGCAACATGGCACAAAGATATGGCGTTGTTATCTGGCGTTAAGTACGCGGGCGTTGGCAGTGTGTAAGCTGTAACGCTTAATCGTAAAAGTTATTTCACTTTAATTTCTTCAATCACCGAGTACATATAGCGTACAGATTAATTATGGTAAACAATCTGTTGCTATGTGCCTCGGTGCATTCTTTGGTTTTTAGTGATTATTAATAAAAGTTTGTTTCTGGTTAGGTTTATCACCATGGGCTATAACTTATCTCACAAGAAAAATGTATTGCCTCCAAATTTTGAACAATCAAAGTTAACACATTCAAAGCATAGAAAAATGCGTTAGTAATTTTTCTTAAAACACCTGTTTAATCGACTTAGAGTATCTCTTCTAACCTGTAGGTTTTCTCACTAATCGTACAAAGACATTCCAGCTTTAATTAAGGTAGCACTTTGGGTTACATTTAGTTATTATAATATAAATGATAATTGTTACCATTACTTATCACCTTTAAAGACTTAACCGATTAGGCTGTATTTATACCCAAGAGATAAAATGACTATAATTAACCGATTCCACTGTTCTGTACTTTCAATTGCTATTAGCACAATTTTGACTCCAGCTGTTTATGCCAAAACAGCATCACCGAACATAGAAAAAATATCAGTTTCAGGTGTTAGGCAAGCGTTTCGTGGTGATGTTCCTATGAGTGAGCAACCACAGAGTGTTGAATTTATTTCTGCTGAAAACCTCGATGATGCGGCAGTGAACACTTTGACCGATATTTTTGACCTAACTCCAAGTATTGCTGAGCAAAATGATTTTGGTGGTTTATGGGAAAGCTTTGCAATACGCGGGTTAGTTGGCGATGAGAGTATTCCATCAGGTTTCTTAATTAACGGCTATTCATCTGGCAGAAGCTTCAGTGGTACACGTGATACAAGTAATATCGAATACGTAGAAGTGATGAAAGGACCTGGCTCTGCGCTTTATGGTCGTTCTGAGCCTGGGGGAACAATTAATATAATCACTAAAAAACCACAGTTTGCAAAGCAGGGTTATATAAAAGTAACAGCAGGGAGTTGGCAGAATTACCGAGCAGAGGCTGACTACACCAATGCTGTTTCAGACAATGTTGCTTTTAGAGTTAATGGTGCTGTTGAAGAGGGTGAAAGTTTTCGAGATCATCATGAGTCAAGCAAAACGGTCGTTACGCCTTCAATTCTATTGTTAATTTCAGATACATCAAAGTTGAATTATGAGCTTGAGTATGTAGATCAAAGTACAACCTTCGATCGTGGTATTGTCGCCATTGAGGGAAAAATAGATGCGTTACCAATTGACACTTTTTTAGGTGAACCAAGTGATAAACCTACAGAAGTTGACGCTATTTCTCATCAACTTACGTTTGAGAAGCAAATTGGACAGTGGTCTCTTTTGAATGGTTTAAGTTACAGTGACTCAAAATTTTTAAGTGAGTCGAGTGATGCCGAACTTGCTCCAAGTAGACAAATTTATTTCAAAGATGGCGAAACATTAAGTAGGCAGCATAATCAGCGCGACTTTCAAACTGAGTACCTTTCAGCGCGAATAGAACTTAGCGGTAGTGTTGAGCTTGCAGGTTTGACACACCACTTATTAATTGGAGCAGATGCCAGCAAGTTCGATTTTGATAAACTGTGGTATCGATATCGTCCAACACTTGAAGACACCCGTTACGCAATTAACATGTATAATCCAGTGTATGGAAAAGCAGCGCCTGAAGGGTCTCTTTTATTCAACAGTACTGAAGTACAACATAGTTATGGAGTGTATATTCAAGATCAACTAGACCTAACTGAGCAGTGGAAAGTGCAAGTAGGTGGTCGTTTTGATTGGTTTGATCAACAAATAGATAATCATATTAATCAGCAACAGTCTAAAAGTGATCAAAGCACATTTAGCCCGCGTGTCGGTTTAGTTTATGTCTACTCAGACAGCCTCCAATACTACACAAGTTACTCTGAAGGCTTCAGACCTAACAGCGGTTACGATAGTAAAGGAGATGCATTTGAGCCTGAAGAAACAACATCTTTCGAAGCGGGTATTAAGTTTACTACCGATAGTGTAAGTGGAAGTTTTACAGTATTTAGTGCCGAAAAGAGCAATATGCTAACTACAGACCTACAAGCTGGTGTATCTACTGCGCTAGGTGAAGTAACAAGTGATGGCATTGAGCTAGATTTACATGGCAACATTACAAGCAATGTATTATTTGATTTTGCTTATACTTACACAGACGCTAAAACAGCAAACGATACAGTCAACCCAGATTGGTGGGTAAAGCTGCCAAAAGGCAGTCCGTTACTTAATATCCCTAAACACAGTGCAAATGCTCAAATTAAGAGAGAGCTAAACGACTTAATAGATTTAGATGCAACTGTTGGGCTTGCTGTACAATATGTTGGCGAGAGGCTTGGAGAAACCATTGATCCTACCTATTACTTACCTTCTTACACTTTGGTAAATATGTTTGCAAAATACAATGTGACTAATGACTTAAGCTTGCAATTTAATGTAAATAATTTGCTGGATAAAAAATATTATTCTAATTCGTACTCTGCTATTTGGACTCAGCCAGGGGAGCCGGTAAATTACAAGTTGAGCTTAAATTATAAATTTTAACTAAACGTCAGTTATTTACAACAGAGCTTAGGCCTACGATTATTGCAGCAGTTGCTGCTTAATCGTCTGGTCCTTTTAGGGTAAATACTAAATGCCTGCGCATGTCTTTTAAAATCACGCCCTTTTTCAGCATTGCGCCACTCAGGCGCTTTTGCCACTTTAATAATTCTGGTGTGGCAGCATCAAGAGTTTGTTGATTTTCAAATTGAAAACATAAAAGCAATGAGCCTGGAAATAAGTGGTATTCCACATCGAACCAGCATTGCAACATGCCTTCAAGCTCAGCGCGGCCTTGCTCTTCAAGAGCATCGGCAACATTTAATACAAGGGCTTGTTGTTTTAATTGTACTTTAGAAAGCTTTTTCATTATTAACCCTTTGTAAGGTCATTTTTCAGAAGCTGGAAGTATACATAAGCTCACTCATTGCTAAAAGTTTTGATTTGCGACTAGTTTATTTTTCTTATTAAAACTTTTTAAAGTTAATGTAATGTTATTGAAAATCTTGTTTTCTCTCAGAGATTCTTGCTCAATTAAGAAAAATAGGTACACTATTTTTATCCCTCTTCTGGGTACTTCAAAGGATGAAGTAATGATCAGTAAATCTTTATTTGTACTTACTAAATATCACACAGATTTATACAACGATGATTTTTTGTTGTTACTTAAAGTGTTAGAGACTGTCACCCCAAAGGTTAAGGTTGATAGCCGATTACCTGCTATCGACAGTCGTGCTAATTTTGCATTATTTTTAGTTGATGCGGCTTATAGCAGTTGTTCAGAATTGTTAAACGAAGAAATTATCGATTTGGCGAAAAGTAATCATGTTGCTTTATACAATGCCATGCCGACTAAAGTACACGAACAAACAGCATTATTGGCAAATATAAAAGGCATTATTTATAAAAATGATGAGCCTGAAAATACCTTTAAAGGAGTGAGACGGATTTTGTCTGGTGAGCTTTGGTTTTGTCGAAAAACAATGTCTAAAACTTTATCAGAACTCGTTCAGCAAGTGCCCAATTTTGTAAAAACACCGCAGACCGATTTGGTAAGTTTAAATGTGTTAACTGCTCGCGAAAAGTCAGTGATCTCTTTGCTGGCAAAGGGAGCAAAAAATGAGGATATTGCAAACACCTTGAATATTAGTTGCCACACAGTTAAAACACATATCTACAGCGCATTTCGCAAAACGAAGTCACGTAATCGTATCGAATTGGCAAATTGGGCGCAGCGCTTTATGCCCGCTGCATCCATTGTAACTAGGTGAGCAAGAGTTGTTACTAAATAATCTGAGGTGACCAAAGACCCTTGTTTATTCCTTTATTTATGAGCAAAGTTAATGCTTTTTCAATAGCTTGAGAGACGCAAATATGCATAGGTTCGTTATCACTGTATCCTGCTTCAGCCTCAAGCAAGCGCTTGTAACTGATGTAGCGGAAAAAACCTGCTCGCATTTCTTTAGAGAGAACTTTCTTGCTTGTAGCCACTGACAGCAGCACTTGACCAGTTCGCACATCAACTGCACGCATGTAAATAGAAATAATATCTTCACGATAAATTTCTGATGCACCAATTCCAAAATACTCAGCGCCTAAGCCACCTGTTTTGATATTTGTGTCGTAACTGATAATACCTCCCTCTAAAATTATTTTTGCAGTTGTTAGTGGTGGTAATTCAGGTGTTAAATTTTCGTTGTCGGTCATAGCTGCGCGAATAATTTTACGTTCGGTGAGTAGATTTTGTAGTCCTTCACGTTCAACAGGAATAAACCAGTCAGTTTCATGTAACGCTTGCATAAGAATAGAGTTAGCGCCTTGAGTGACAGCCGTTGAGAAGGAGCTTACATTTTCTTGAGGTTTATACTGACCTGTTTGATCTCGAAATGAATAAACAGAAACAGGAATGGCTCCTTTTGGTTTTGGCAATGCTTTTAGTTCAGCAAAGGTGTCTGTTAGTGTTATTTCTGTAGCAATTTGTTGTGCCGGAGGCAGTGTTGCTTTGAATGTTGAACAAGCATTCAAAAATACTAAAGAGAGTAGTAATGTTAGTATGCGTATCATTATCCGAACCTCGGCACTTCAATAATTGTGATAGTGCCATCAATTAAGTTGGTGATTTGCACCGTGATAGCATCAGATGAACTGGTGATTATTTGAATCTCATAGTCACCACTAACAAAGGTAGAGTCTTGGTTAAAGATACTCTCTTCGACATCATCACCAAAAGCGATATCAGTGATTTCACGCACCATTCTGTTTAGATAAGTTCGCTCTAAAGAATCCTGAAAATTTTCTGCGTAGCTTTTCTCATCAATAGATGCTTTGTGTTTATTTTGAGCCTGAGCCTTAGATAAAAGCATGTTTGCGTTTAATGGATTGCCGCCAAACGATGGATTAATGGGCTTGTAAACTAGCTCAGTAGCGAGCATTAATGGGGAGGTTAAAAATAAGGTCGCGAAAATTATTTTTTTCATTGTTATTACCATCCACTGGGTGCTAAATCTGGAGATGTTTGTTTAAAGCGTGCACGCGCAATTGCATCCATTGCCGCAAACATTGCGCTTTCTACTCTTTCTTTTAGAGGGCCGCCTGTACGTCCCATAAAAGTGACGTAAATTAGTTCGTTATTAAGTAAAACTTCAAGTCGAGTTCCGGCGCGAGGAAGTACGGTTTCTTTAATTACAACATGATTATCAGAGCTGTTAGGTAGGTCTAGCCACAATTGCGAAAAGCCATAGTAAAACTGATGACCAAAGCGACTGATGCTACGATCAAGCACTAAACCGTCAATTTCTACTTCATTAGCATCACAGCGTTGGAATACTGAAAAAAGCAAAATAATGGTTAAAGTTAAGTAGTTGATATTTTTCATAATCGCATCTAAGGAGGGGAGGGCCCCTCCTTACACTCTATTACTGTTGAATGACAGTTGCTGAATTGAAGTCACCAATCTGAGTAACTGATATAACGTTACCACTTCCCATGATAGACCCTTCAACTAGGTTACCTTCACCTACTTGGCTGATTGAAACAGAGTTTTCGTCTCCTGAAACAATAAAAGCACCCTCACTAATACCTGCAACTAAGTTAAAGTTACCTTCTTGCGCAATATCAATACTATTACCAAGACCCTCAATCATAAGATCAATTGCGTTAAGCTCTCCATTTTGAGCTAAATCAACTTGGTTATTCGAGCTTTCCATAACAGAGCTCAAGCTAAGGGTAGCTTCGTTAGCATAGCCATTTTGTGATATAACAATTTCATTCGCATTACTAGCAATGCTGGTATTTGGATAAGATGACTCAATTATTGCGGTATTTAGATCCCCTGTTTGCACCATTTCAATGTCATTATTTGAACCATTAAAGTTAACGGCATGAGCAATATTATCGCTTCCTACTTGAAGTGATATAAATTCGTTATTATTGCCGATAACCCCAAAGTAAGTGGTATTGTTATTGCCATTTTGAACAGACAACATGTCATTTTCGTCACCAATTAACTCCGCGGTTGCTATGTTGTCATCACCATATTGAATACTATCAACTTCGTTATCATTACCTGTGAACACACCTGAATTGAATTCGTTGTTATTTCCTCTTTGCTCAACTTCAATATTGTTTTCATTGCCGTTGATTGAATCAATGCTTACTTGGTTTTCATCACCATCTTGTTCAATACTGATTTCATTTTCATCACCATAGAGTTCAGTGATACTAATTTCATTGTAAGAGCCAATTTGCTCACTGGTAAGTTCATTCATGTTGCCAGTGATGTTGTTAACAGTGAGCTGGTTCCAAAAACCGTCTTGTTCTATTTCTATGGTATTTTCATCACCATAGATGGCATATAGTTTTGCTTCATGCCAAATACCATACTGCTCAGCAGTTACTTCATTAGCACTACCTTGCATGCTGTAGTTATAAAACCAATTTCCATCGCCATCTTGTGTTACAGTAATGTCATTTTCATCACCATTTATGATATTGATTACTTCATTTGTAATACCAAAAAAACTTGCACCATTTTGAACTACTGAAAGCTGGTTGCTATCACCTATTACTTCAGTTAGAGATCCATTTTGCTCACCATCTTGCGTATAAGACTGTTGGTTGTTATCACCGTAAGTTGTTACAAGAATAAGATTCCCATTACCCGTTTGAACGGTATCGGTCTCATTGCCATCACCCGTGGTAATTATCTCAACTTGATTTGAATTACCTTGTTGTAATGTACTTGCTGCATTTCCTAAGCCTTGGATAGACGTTTGAGAAATGACGAGCAGGTTACCTTGTGCCGTAACACGCTCTACATTTGTCAACGCAGATGTTGAACTTGGTTTATCTGTATTTTGAGCATACGCAGCAGAAGATAAAGCCATTGCTATTGCGCAGGTTAAAATCGATTTAGATAGTTTCACGCTAATCTCCTTAATCAATAAAATATTTTTAGCCGCGATACACAAAGCGTTTTTACAAGGTTGCCGGCTTGTATTTTTGCTACTTAACAGGTGTGCGCGAATCCAAAATGTTTGTGCTATTTACTTGGTGGTGAAACACCAAAACTTCCGTGATTGCGTATGGCATCATTCGTATAGAAAAAAGAACCTTTGTTTGTATATCGAATACAGAGAAGCCCAAAAACGGCTGTGAAAATGGCTACTTCAAAACGTCGTTTCGCTTGTAGCGAATGAAAGAAGATTATTTCGCAACCGAGAGTATTAACTTTATGTTTACTTTACAAAGTGATAAATGGAATGTTTTTGTGATTTTTTTAATCTATTTAAGTCAATTGCTTAGGCTTACTTTTGCTTTGGACCTTTATGAAAATTGGATCTAGTACAAAAAAAGAATGAGAAAGATGGCATGAGTTTCGGCAGGTTAAAGCTAACAAAAAAGGTTGAAACTCTAGATTTAATTTCATTTTAGATCACAAAAAAGAATGAAAATTTTAAGTTCTCTTTGTTTAGGTTTGCGTATTTTTTAAACAGTCACTAAAAAGGTTTTGTTGCCACAAGATTGTGTATCGGTGTTTCAGAGAAGAAATACTCTACGCTGTGTTTTCACAGCGTCTGTTTATGGAATAGCACTATGAAAACAAAATTATCAGCTTTAACACTGGCTATTATTCCACTCCTTACGGTTGGTGCACATGCAAGCACTCAGCCTAATAAACCGACAAAAAGTGTGGATGAAAATAGTATATTGGTAGTGTTTAAAAAAGGAACGCCTGCAGCAGTTCGAGCACAAGCACGTTCTTTAGTTAAAGCAAAAATAAGAGACTTAAATTCAGATGGTATCGATGACCGTTACAAACACATTTTAGGTGGTCGGTTAGCAAACTTTAAGCTTTCAGAAGTAAACCAAAAAGTTGCATTAGAAGCCTTATCTAAGCATCCAGCAGTAGAATATGCAGAACCTGATTATCAGTTACGGGTATTAGGTATTCCTGATGACACTCGTTTTGCTGAACTTTGGGGGATGAATAACACTGGGCAAACAGGGGGAGTTGCTGATGCTGATATCGATGCAGTTGAAGCATGGGACATAACCACAGGTTCAAGTGAGATAATCGTTGGGGTTATTGATACTGGTGTAGATTATAATCATCCTGACTTACAAGCAAATATGTGGGTAAACCCTGGCGAGATAGCTGGGGATGGTATCGATAATGATGGTAATGGCTACATTGATGATGTTTATGGCATAAATGCGATTACAGGAAATGGTGATCCTATGGATGATCAGGGGCACGGATCGCATGTATCAGGTACGTTAGGTGCTTCTGGTAATAATACCCAAGGAGTTGTGGGTGTAAATCATGAAGTATCTATCGCAGGTTGTAAGTTTTTGAGCTCAGCGGGAACGGGTTCTACGTCAGATGCAATTGAGTGTGTTGACTATTTTGTAGCCCTTAAAAATGCCGGTCATAATATTAGGGTAACGAATAATAGTTGGGGAGGAGGTGGCTATAGCCAAGCCTTAGCTGATTCTATTACAGCCAGTGAAAATGCAGATATTTTATTTGTCGCAGCGGCAGGTAACGATGGCGTCGACAATGATGTAAACCCTCATTACCCATCTAGTTATGAACATGATTCAATTTTGGCAGTGGCAAATACAACACATACAGATGAAATGGCCTGGGACTCGCAGTGGGGCTTAACAAGCGTTGATATGGGAGCGCCAGGTAGTGCAATTTTATCAACAGTACCTGGGGGCGGTTATGCTTCTTATTCTGGTACTTCAATGGCTACACCACATGTTGCTGGGGCTGCAGCACTCGTGCTATCAATTAATCCTAATTTAACTGCGCTAGAATTAAAACAGTTACTAATGAGTAGCGGTGATGCTAATGCAAATTTAGCTGGGTTGACAGTTGCTGGCACCCGTTTAAATGTTCATCAGGCACTACTCGATGCAGATCCTGAGCCTAGTTTTAGATTGTCTGTTGCACCACGGAATCAAGAAATTGTAGCAGGTGAGAATGCAAGCTACGAGTTGAGTATTGGCTCCATTGCACAATGGCAAGGTGTGGTTGAATTATCGGTAGACAGCCCTATTAGCGGTGCTGTGTTATCATCAAATACAGCTCAGCCTGGCGAGTCTGTTACTTTAACCGTTCCTACAACTGAACAAACCACATGGGGAGATTACAGTGTAGCTATAAACGCTGTATCGGGTGACTTGGAGCAACAAGAAGTTGTCGGATTATATGTATTGCCGCAAGGTTTAACCGAGTTTAGCTATCAAAATGACACCCCGATGGCTATTCCTGATACTAACTCACAGGGTATTACATCTACTATTACCATTAATGATGACATCACCGTTTTTGATACAAATACCTTTGTAGATATAACACATACTTGGATTGGCGATTTAATTGTTACCTTAACATCTCCATCAGGTACGATGGTAACCTTACATAATAGGTCGGGTGGTAGTGCTGATGACATCAATGAAACTTATAATTCGGCGGCTTTCAATGGTGAAGTTGCCACAGGTGACTGGACTCTCTTTGTGTCTGATAATGCCAGCTCTGATACAGGTACTCTCAATGCTTGGTCATTAAACTTAACTGGGATTGGAGAAGTCTCTCCTCAACCGCCACAAGCTGGATTTACATTTACTGCAGATGGCTTAAATGTTCAGTTTTCAGATGCGAGTACTGATGTAAATGGTGATATTGTCAGTTGGATGTGGGACTTTGGTGATGGCGCAACAAGCTCTGATGCTAGCCCAACTTATACTTATGCAGAATCAGGAACTTACTCTGTAGCCTTAACAGTGACCGATAGTGAAGGATATACCGATACTGTAACCCAACAACTGTCAGTGAGCTCTGATGTAATTGAACTTGAATTAGTGCGCGCTAATAAAACACGCCTTGGCTACATGCGTGTGCAGCTTGGTTGGGAAGGAAGTAGTGCCGATAGCGTTAACATTTATCGTAATGGCGAGCTGATCAGTACTACAGAAAATACCGGCAAATACCTAGATTTTGAACGTAGAGCAACAGAAAGCTCGTACTCTTATCAGGTTTGTCAATCAGCAGATGTATGCTCAAATGAAGTAACTGTTACATTTGATTAGTGTCTGTTAGCGGTTGTGTTGGTGCACATAAGTATAAAACCGCGCATTTTTGCGCGGTTTTATATGTTTATAGAGCTAAGTTTATTTACCATATGTAGGTAATCGTTTGAATACATTTGAGCGCTTTTAAATCCCCTTTTAGTGTAGTCAAAATCATTAATAATTAAATAAGTTATCTTCTATCAAGCTTGGCGAAATGCATTACGCCAATCTCTAGGTGATAAGCCAAATTGCTTGCGAAAGTGATGCCTTAAAGTAACAGCAGAGCCAAAACCACATTTTTCTGACAAGTGCTCTAATGATAAATCGGTTGCTTCTAGTAATTGCTGTGCATAGTTTAAACGCTGATTCAAAAGCCATTGTCCTAGGCTTTGCCCTGTAAGAGACTGAAAATGGCGGGTGAAGGTTCGTCGGCTCATATGCATTTGTTTTGCAAGTTCATCTATTGTGTGTGTGGCACACAGATTTTTTTGTATTTGTTCAAGTAATGACGCTAAGCGCTCGTCTGTAACATTGTTTGGTACTGGTAAAGCGACGAACTGTGATTGTCCGCCTGTTCGATAGGGAGCTGTTACCATTATCCTTGCTATGGCATTGCTGTGCTTACTACCTAAGTACTGACGTACTAAGTGTAAACAGCAATCAATGGCTGCTGCGGTTCCTGCCGATGTATAAAGCTGGTTATGTTCAAGGTAAAGCACTTGATTGTTAAGCTTCACTTTAGGAAAACGTGCTTTGAAGTCATTGCTATAGGCCCAATGAGTGGTTGCTTCAATATTATCTAAAAGCCCAGTGTGCGCTAACGCATAAGCTCCTAAGCAAAGTCCTACAATAATAGCGCCACGCTGATGCGCGGTTAGCAAGCTGGTTGTTAATTCTTTAGAGGGAATTGTTTCAGGGAATGGCCAAGACGGAATAATTATAATATCTGCCTGATCAAACTTTGAAATTGAATGACGCGCTTGAATATCAAACCCCGAGCTTGAAGGCATTACAGCTTTACTTTCGCTGCACACTGCTAAGTTAAATTCTTTGATGCCTGCCGAGCGAGCAGCCTCACCAAACACCATGCATGGTACTGCAAGATGAAATGGGCTGATATTTGGAAATGCTAATACTGCAACGTTCAAGGTAAAACCTTATCAGATACTTTGGCCCAATATTATCGATAAATGGTATTTGGGTCACTGTTTGCTGCGTTAAAAATTAAGCAAACTGTGCCACAACACAACTCCAAAAGGTTCTCACAATGACAAATACAGCTTTATTGATTATCGATTTACAGAATGATTATTTTGCAGGTGGCGCATTTCCTCTATGGCAGGCTAAACAAGTAAAAGATCAGCTTGTTGAGGTAATAAAACAAGCAACAGAATGTGGCATTTTACCTATCCATATTCAACATATTGCTGAATCACAACAAGGCTTGGCTCCTTTTTTTAACCAAGATACGATAGGGGTTAATATTCATCCTGATATTTTAAAAGCAGCACCAGAAGCCCCTGTGGTTGTAAAACACTATGCAGATAGTTTTTATCAAACAAATCTCGATGATATTTTAAAGCAGCACGGTATTAAAAAACTTTTGATCGCAGGTATGATGACTCAAAATTGTGTGACTCATACGGCGATATCTGAGCAAGCAAAAGAATACGACGTGGAAGTCTTAACGGATGCGTGTACAACCGTTACTGAAATGCTTCACTTAATCGCTTTAAATGCCCTTGCCCCGCGAGTAAAGCTATTAGAGTCAAATCAAGCTTTGCTTAGTTTGCAAAGTAATTAATATTCGCAAAGGCTGAAATAACATCTTTGGCAAATGCAATGCGAGGATGCTTTAACGCGCCTTTGTTCCATACTAAGTAAATTATGTTTTCTGGGCCAACAGGGCCCAGTTGTACTAGCTCTCCAGCTTTTATCTGATCGCGGCATAGATAATCAGGCAACACAGAGTAGCCAATACCTGAGCGAATAATATTGCTAATTGCACGAATGTCAGGGCAAATAGCTATCACGTTTGAGTGGCATTTTGCGTTGAACACAGACTCAAAGTATTGCCTAATTAGAGGCAGCTCTTCATCATAAGCGACAACATTGTAGCTTGAGAGAAGGTCTGCGGTGATAGTGCTATCTTTAATTTCTCGTCCGTGAAGGCGGTTCATTACTAAAATAAGCTTTTCTCTATCAAGCACTAAGCTATCAAAAAGTGAAGGATCGGGTTCGGAGGCGGCAATAGCGATATCTGCTGCACCAGATTGCAAGGCATCAAAAATACTCACCTTATTACCAATATGCAGAACAAGGTTTACATTGCCAGATTGTAATAGGTTGCCGATTTGTGGCCCTGACACACTACTAATATATTCGGCAGGCCCTGCGATATTTACAGTGCCATATACGGCACTTGAGCGGGCGCGGATTGACATAATTTTTTGCTCTAAAATATCAATGTGACCAGACACTTGCAGTGCTAAATCGTGCGCAGCAGCGGTCGGAGTAACTCCGCGAGCTTTGCGTTCAAACAACGCTTTACCAACGACTGACTCCATGGCTTGAATATGGGCCGAAACCGAAGGTTGCGACAAACCAAGGTTAGCTGCTGCTTTTGTTATATTTTTGCAGCGATAAACTTCCACAAAGGTTTTTAGCTGTGTGAGGTAAGACATAAAATAGGCGAGCCATAAATTTTCTGATTGCTTCCCTTAATTTATCCGAATTCACACAAGCGCGCAAACAGCCTATTCTAGATGCATTCAAATAAGAGGATAAATCATGAACAAGGTTTTGCAGTGTTTAACATTCGTAGCAGCTTCGACTATGTCATTATTTGCTGTGGCAAGTGAAGGCGAGGTATTAGTCATTTTATCAAGCGAGACAACCATGGAACTTGCTGGTGGGCACAGCATTGAGACAGGTTATTACCTTAACGAGTTTGGTGTACCTGCAAAAGCTCTCGCAGATGCGGGCTATGAGCTTGTGTTAGCAACGCCAAAGGGGAATGCTCCGCAGGTTGATAAAAAATCAATCAGCGTAGATTACTTTGCTGGTGATGAGCAGAAAATGAGAGAGATCCAAAAATTTATTGCATCGTTACCCAATATTAATGATACCGCTAGTTTGAGTGAGATTTTGGCAGGCGGTTTGAGCCAATATGATGCAGTGTTTATCCCTGGTGGTCATGCTCCGTTGATTGATTTAGCAAACAACCCTGAAGTCGGTGAAATTTTGCGCTACTTTAATCAACACGGTAAACCTACAGCGGCAATTTGCCACGGCCCAATTACCTTATTATCGGCACAAACTGAGCCGAAGGCGTATTACAGTGCAATCCAAACTGGGCAGACGGCGTCAGCAAGCAATTGGATTTATGATGGCTATAAAATGACAATATTTTCTGATCCAGAAGAGCGAGTGTTTGAAAGCAGTTTAGAAGGTAAAAAGCTTAAGTTCTATCCGGCTATGGCAATGGAAAACGCTGGTGGAAATATGGCATTTGCCAGCGAGTGGCAGCCTAACGTGGTTGTTGACCGCGAACTCATTACGGGGCAAAACCCATTTTCAGATACGTTGTTAGCTGAAAAACTATTAAAAATGTTAGCAAAGTAAATTTGTTAAAGTATTACCTATCAAAAATTTAGGAGGCAAATCGATGCTAAACTTTATTTATAAAAATCAAACAGAAATTTTATTTGGTAAAGGTCAAATTAGCGAAATTTCATCACGCTTACCAACCGATGCAAAGGAGTTGTTACTCTACGG
>NZ_JAKGAW010000069.1:0-15960 GCF_021532475.1 Pseudoalteromonas sp. APAL1
GCTTTTAATAACACAACACTTTTAATAAGTGGCGTCCCCAAGGGGATTCGAACCCCTGTTACCGCCGTGAAAGGGCGGTGTCCTAGGCCTCTAGACGATGGGGACACAAAATGTGTCACTAGGACAAAGTGATAGTTTTACTCATATCGGAGCTAAGGTTACTTAATCAACATGCAAGTACTCGAGACTAGCATATATAACTTCTTGGCAATTGCTCACTTACAAAAGTAAGTGGCGTCCCCAAGGGGATTCGAACCCCTGTTACCGCCGTGAAAGGGCGGTGTCCTAGGCCTCTAGACGATGGGGACGCAGAAAACTGCAACCCTAGGACAAACACTATGCAAATTTGGTGGAGCTATGCGGGATCGAACCGCAGACCTCTTCGCTGCCAGCGAAGCGCTCTCCCAGCTGAGCTATAGCCCCGACTTTGCATACACACTACCAATTAATATTGGCTGTGTATCGCTGAGTGCGGGGCGCATTCTATGCAGCCCCCTAAATAAAGTCAACAGTTTTTTATCTAACTTTATTTAAATGATTTAAATTTCAACAAGCTGACTAAATATCAATCCGTTACGCAGACATTTCGAACAGTATAATAAGGAATTGACTAAATTTTACAATTATCAATACTGATACCGAGATTTAAGTATACATTACGTGATATTAAACATTACAAAAGGTATACATTTATATGCAAATTTAAGTTAGCTAAACTATCGGTTAAATCCCAACGGAGAGCCCCCCGCCCTCTTTGGTTTTAAACACAGCAAAATTGCCAGCTATTTAGTTATTCAGTTTTAATATTCAACATAAGTTGTGTTTTAAAAAATGACAAGCATCGTTAAAACAACATCGAGTTCAGTTAAATTAGAGGAGAAAGAGTAACGATGACAACGCTACAGATAAGCTTATGAATATAAATTGCATATTTGTTCGCCAAAAAATGCTTAAAAGCCATGTCATTGTTTATAAAAGCTGCATCTAACACATTTTTACTCATTCAAGTGTTGACACATTTACAACTCTATCTATAATAGCGCCCCACAACAACGCAGCAATACGTTGTTTTTAGATATGGGTCGTTAGCTCAGTTGGGAGAGCATCGCCCTTACAAGGCGAGGGTCACTGGTTCAAGTCCAGTACGACCCACCATTATTAAAATAATGGTTTTCATATCTAATTTCTTAATGGGTCGTTAGCTCAGTTGGGAGAGCATCGCCCTTACAAGGCGAGGGTCACTGGTTCAAGTCCAGTACGACCCACCATTAAGAAATATTGCATGTAATATGGGTCGTTAGCTCAGTTGGGAGAGCATCGCCCTTACAAGGCGAGGGTCACTGGTTCAAGTCCAGTACGACCCACCATTAAATAAACTTTGATGGTCTTTCATATTACAAAAATCTAAATGGGTCGTTAGCTCAGTTGGGAGAGCATCGCCCTTACAAGGCGAGGGTCACTGGTTCAAGTCCAGTACGACCCACCATTATTCAATTAATGGTATTTCATTTAGATTTATCTTCGCGGGTCGTTAGCTCAGTTGGGAGAGCATCGCCCTTACAAGGCGAGGGTCACTGGTTCAAGTCCAGTACGACCCACCATTTACTTTTTAAAGCAAAAAGCTAAAAATGGTAGCGAAGAAAAAGATTATATGGGTCGTTAGCTCAGTTGGGAGAGCATCGCCCTTACAAGGCGAGGGTCACTGGTTCAAGTCCAGTACGACCCACCATTTAATCTAAAAACAAAATTTATATGTGGGTCGTTAGCTCAGTTGGGAGAGCATCGCCCTTACAAGGCGAGGGTCACTGGTTCAAGTCCAGTACGACCCACCACATATAACAACCGCTTCTAATATCTAACTTCTAATATCTAACTTCTAATATCTAACTTCTAATATCTATCACTCACTACTCCCTTTATTGATATAACCCAAAGCTAAACTTTAAATCATTGCAAAAGCTGTAATTTGCCTTGTCAGCAGCTAGACTGTCTATTATAGTCACTGTTAATGTCACTCGGTCGCAAGTCTAATGCCTGCAAAGATTTTTTCGAACGCTAAAATTTTAATAGTCGAAGAGCAACCACTTGCTCAAAGCTATATGAAACAATCATTAGAGGGGTTGGGGTTTCGTCAGTTACGTTTTGCAGAGCATGCCAACTCAGCAAAAGAGCAGTGCCAAATAGAGCAATTTGATCTAATTGTTTGCTCTTTTAATCTGAGTAAGCAACAAGATGGCTATCAGCTATATGAAGAGCTGAAAATGAAGCGCCTGATTAAAAACTCCACTGGCTTTATTTTTATTTCTGCTGAAACAAGTGGCTCTCTTGTACACAGTGTCTTAGAGCTGCAACCTGATGATTTCCTTGTTAAACCTTTCACTATCAATGAATTAAAAAATCGTATCGAAAAAGTACTGATGCGAAAAAATAATTTACATCAGGTATATCAACTTATTGATGACGAGAACGATTCAAAAGCAATAAAAAAGATCGACGAATTATTACAAAACAAAAGCCATAGTTTTAGTGCTATTTTACTTAGACTTAAAGGCGATGCCCTACTTCGACTAAAACGTAATGAAGAAGCTAAAACCTTTTTTAAATCTGTTCTTGATATTCAAAAATTCACTTGGGCAAAGGTAGGCTTAGTTGAAGCTTTGATTGCATGTAATGAGCATTCACTTGCACAGAGAATGTTGAAAACGATGTTACAACGCAGTGAAACTCGTTTAGTTGCTCTGGACCTGCTAAGCCGACTAGAAATTAAACTTAATAAGTATGATGAAGCTCAACAACTAATTAGCCAAGCTGTTGATATTGCACCACGTAACATTAACCGTCAAAAAGCTTTGAGCCATGTATCCTTACTTAATCATGATTATGAAAAGAACTATTTAACACAAAAAGATATTGCGACTTACGCAAAATTTTCTATTCATGATCATCCTGATATTTACCTTAATGCGGCGCGCGCAGGTATCGATTTTGCGCTAACGACTGATCAAAGCGATCAGATAAACCGAATATCTAGGCAGACTAATCAATATTTAAATGATTTAAAAAAGCAATTTCCCAATAGTAATAATCAAACTCAAATTGATGTACTAAATGCTCGATTACATTACTTAAAAGATGAACACCAAAAAGCAAAAGCGCTTATCAATCAACTTGATGAGAGTGATACACAAATTCGTTCTGTTGATGGTGCCCTCGACAAAGCCAAAGCATTCCATGAATTAGGCTTTCATCAAAAAGCGCAAAGGCTGTTTAACCAAATTATTGACCATTGCGAACGTCACCCATCTGTCAGTGATCCTGTTTATTTAAGATATATTCAACAGCAACAAACAGAACGTCGAGATATCAAGTTAGGCCCTAAAGAGCTTAACAACCATGCAGTAACCCAGTTTAATAAAGGACAACTCAATACAGCTCTTGAAGCCTTTACGCAAGCATTTAGGGTTATGCCCAAAAATGCCAGCATCGCACTTAATTTATTACAATGTTTGTTCGATACTAATAATCAAGGCCAATCTTTTAATTTATCACTTGCTAGAAAATGCTTTACTTTACTTGCTAGCCAAGAGCTCGAATATGAGCAAGCAATACGATTTGAAAAAATTAAAGCACAAGCTGATAAGTTAAATATTAAGTTAACGGAGTAACCGAAAGATGGCACCGCGTTTGTCAAAACTTATCAAGCCTTTTATTACAGCAGCGATTTTTTTTTACAGTGCCAACAGTTTTGCTTCCTCTACACTGCATTACTGGCAACAAGCAAACATAGATTGGCGCAGTGAAGCCGGAAGTCATATAAATATTCTTGCAGACGAACAACCAGCATTCACAGCGTTAAAGCCTTATATTCCATTATTTGAACAACTCACGGGGATCTCGGTTGGCTTTCATGCCTTAGAACAATCACAAATGCGAGCGCGCCGCCATCAAGATTTGAGTGAAGGCTTAGGCTTGTACGATGTATTGCCTATGGGAATTACTTTTTTAGGAGAAGCGCAAAGCCAAGGTTGGATAGAGCCTCTTCAGCCCTATTTAGATAATCCCAAGATAACTGATAAAACATGGTATCAGCTAGACGACATTAGTGATCGAAGCTTAGCACTATGTAAGATCAATGATATTTTGTATTCATTGCCCTTTGATTTTTCGGCGCCAATCTATTTTTACAGAAAAGATCTATTTGAACGGTTTAACCTTAAAGTACCTGATACTTATGAAGAGCTCTACGCTACAAAGATAAAGTTACAACGCGCTATTGATGCAACTCCAGATCTTATTGGAATGCATGCATTTGCGGCGCGCACATTGCCAGGTGCGGGGCTAAACACCTGGACAGTTTTGCCAGTAATGCGTGCATACGGGGCACAAGTTATCGATGAGCAAAATATGTCTGTGTTTAATAGCACTGAAACAGCGCAGAGTCTAAGAGTGTACCGAGATTTAGCGACAGGGTATGGAAATCCTGATAATAGCCGCTTGCTGCACTTTTATGAAATCCGCCGCTTATTTAAACAAGGTAAGCTGGCATCCGCATTTTTAGCTTCCCATTTTTACAATGAAATAGACACAGCTGAAGAGTCTAATATTTGGAATAAATGGGAAGCAGCCCCTTTGCCCAAAGGTCCCATAGCAAGAGAAACCTCCCCTTGGGCATGGGCGTTTGCTATAAATAGCAAGTCCAACAAAAAAACTGCGGCTTGGCTTTTTATTCAATGGGCGACAAGCGAGCAAACGTCATCGCTACTTAGTACTGGCGGCTCCCCTCCCAGAAAAAAAGTGTGGCACGAAAAGTTGTTTACCTTGGTAAATAAACCCGGGTTTAATACTACAATGTTGTGGGTATTTGATCATGCCACAGCTGATCGCCTACAAGCTGGAATGGTAGAGTTCCCTGTCATTGGTGAAATTATCTCGCAAGCATTTAGCCAAATATTCTATGGTGCAGATATAAACCAAACAATTAAAACAACTGATAAAAAAATTAATGAAACAATGCACACATTCAAGTCAAGGAGTGAAAACTAGCAATGAGGATAAGCATTGCCCACAAAATTCTGATGATAATCGGATTCACCATTACCCTCATTTTAGGGGCGAGTACCTCATTGCATGTGATGGAGTTAAAAGAACAAACACTTCTAAACATGAGTGAAAAAGCAGATGCTATTGTGTCCCCTATGCTGTCAGAGATAAAAAAGCTAACGAAAGATAATAGTGTCGGTAGTTGGGTGATGAAAGTTCAAGGTATCTCCTTAAAAAATATTCTAAAAAATAATACATTTGATGATCTCAAAACTATTTACTTTATCGATCAAAATAACTTTATTGCTGCACACCCTGATAACAGTAAGGTTGATACTTTAGAAACTAACCAGCAAATCCTGAAGCAATTGAACCCTGCACTAAACACAATCATTCCACTGGATGAACAATATGTAGTTTCGGTCCCCATTAATAGTTACCAAAACGAAAATATTGGCTACGTGATTGTTAGTTTTTCAGATACTGACTTAGCTGCAAAGACAAAAGCTATCATCAGCAATGCTGTTTCATTATTTGCGATATACTTACTCACAGCGCTCATCATTGCTTACATCATTATTCGAAGAATCATTTTGCAGCCCATTGAGCAGCTAGTCGAGTTTTCGCATGCAGTGACCACAGGTGATTTAAATTGCCCTATAAATATTAAAAGCCAAGACGAAATTGGTACTCTTGCAAGTGGTTTTAAAATGATGCGTGCTGCAGTTAGGCAACAAATCAATAGTATGCATGAGCAACATAGCTTACTTGAAGAAACCGTTGCTAAACGCACCCAAGAGTATCTTGATGCTAAAGAGCAAGCTGAGCAATCGAATCAAGCTAAGAGCCGCTTTTTAGCTAATATGTCGCATGAATTAAGAACACCACTTAATGCCGTATTGGGCTTTAGCCAATTATTACAAGACAGTGAAACTGATAAAAATAAGCGTCGTTATCTAGAAGCTATTTCAATATCGGGTAACTCATTACTTAACGTATTGAACGATATTCTTGATTTATCAAAAGTGGATGCCGGTAAAATGCAACTTGATATTGATCGAGTTGAGATCCCTACCATGTGTCACGAACTCAACATGATGTTCTTACAATTAAGCGCTCAGAAAGATCTTGAGTTACAAGTTACTGCTCATCCTGATCTAACAACACCTGTGCTGCTAGACAGTAATAAACTTCGTCAAGTACTAACAAACTTAATCGGTAATGCTATTAAATTCACCTCGCAAGGTAGTGTAAAAGTGTTTTTTGATTTTAAAGCGCATAATGACAATAGCCATATTGATATTAAAGTACATGTTAAAGACACAGGTAAAGGCATTCCTAGTGATCAACAAGAGCTCATTTTTAATGATTTTGAGCAAGTACAAGGGCAACGTAGCTCTGAGTTTGGTGGCACAGGACTTGGCTTAGCTATTTCATTGCGCTTTATCAAGTTAATGGGTGGAGAATTATCGGTGATCAGCGAAAAAGATCGAGGCAGTGAATTTATTGTGTCGATACCGAATGTTGAATTAGCCGAATCTAAAAACGAAGTTGAACATCGTAATTACCCTGCTATATCAAGCTATCATTTTAATCCAGCGCGCATTTTGATTGTTGATGATATTCCTTACAACCGGGAATATTTAGAATCCTTCTTATCACGCTGGAGCTTTACGATAGATACAGCTATTAATGGTGAAGATGCTCTAATGAAAATTGAGCAAAACCAACCTGACCTTATCATAATGGATTTAAAAATGCCGGTAATGGGTGGATTAGAGGCAAGCCAGTTAATTCGCAGTGATGATCGTTTTAAACATATTCCAATAATCGCGGTAACGGCTTCAGCGATAAGGGATGATAAGGTGCAATCAAGTATTTTGACTGACTACATTATTAGCAAGCCAATTTACCGTGAGCACCTTATTTTTATCATCGCACAGTATTTAGATTAATCACGTTTTTTCATCGCTATGGCATTCATGCAATAGCGCAGACCACTAGGCGCTGGGCCATCAGGAAATACATGGCCCAAATGCGCGTCACAGACATTGCAAATCGCTTCAATACGCTGCATACCATGGCTAGAGTCAGCTACATAAGCAATGCTTTCAACACTGCTAGGCTGAGTAAATGACGGCCAACCAGTGCCACTGTCGAACTTTTCATCACCATCAAATAATAAATTGTTGCAACAGACGCAGGCATATTGACCAGGTTCAAATATCGTACATGAATCAGAGCTGTGCGGACGCTCAGTCCCTTTTAAACGAGTAACATAGAATGCATCTTGTTCGAGCTCAGCTTGCCACTCAGATGGTGACTTTTCGACTCGACGCGGAGGTGTTGGGTTACCGTTATGGGCAAACTCTAAAATATCTTGCCAAGTTAACATAGTGCTCCCTCAAGGTTGAATACAACTATTGCACAGTACATCACAAGCACAGCCAAGAGCAAGTGGCATTAATTCGCTTGTAAACGGATATCTATTTGCGCACGTTCGCGCTCAGAAAGCAGTTGCGATAAATGGCTATTAATTTTGTCACTACTAACACTCAATACTGCTGTGCTTTTTTGTCCGTTGACGTCAGTAATATGGATAATACCTTCACCCACTTCAATCTGCTTAATTTGACCAATTAACACAAACTCAGCCTTGCGTTTAAAATCAAACAGCCCAGAAAGGCTAATGAGTGCTAGCTGATTAACATCGCGTTTTAATAAGTCAGTAATGGGGTTACGCGCTACAAATAGCGGCGTCACTCGATAAATGCTTGATAGTGTTATAAAGCCCCATAACATCACAAACAATGAAAATGCAGCACTGTGCCAAAGTGGCGTAAATACCCATATAGCGATTAATACGAATGCGATAGTAAATGAGATTTTTGCTAAAAGCTTATTAATTCCCAACATATTGCTGCCCTATTTTTTTGTTATTGGATCTGGCCAATCATTGAAAAAGACAGACAAGTATCTGCTTTTTAATAAATATAACAGTACCCATAACACCAGTACCATTTGGCAAGCTAAGAACAACGAAAACTGATAGTGGCTGTGTGCAGCCTGATAGGTTAACCAACTTAAATCTGTGATTGCACATAGAATTAATGGCCAGCGCATATAACGCCAAATCGACGCAAAACGTTTTGCACTATCTGCGTTTTCTTGTGGCCGGCGCAAGCAAAAGATCACCGCAGGTAATAAAGCAATCGCAGCAATGGCAATGGCTGTAAAAAAATCGCTTTTCGATTTAAAGAACAACGACATGATATCTAGATCAGGGCGACGACTCAGCGCCGCCATCAGCCAAATAAAATAACTACGCAAAAGCACAAGTAAGGTTAAGTGGAACGCTACAGGCGTCCGGTAAGTGCCGTGTTTATCCCAGTATTCTGGGCCGTAGCGATTCATATTTGGTTCTTCTTATCAGCAATGATGCCAAGTAGCAAAAAGGCTGCTGTAAGTGTAAGCGCCAGCCATTTAACACCGAGTAGCATTAGCAATTTACTTAAAAAAGGAGTCACAAACACCACAAGTAAGCCCATACCAAACCCTGTGACCAGCACAAAGCAAAGCACACGAATAATAAAGTGACGACGCGCCACAAAGCGCTTGGTCACTTTAATAATGTCGTTTGCATACAAGGATATAAAACACACCACCAGCAATAATGAAATATTGTAAAGGTGTGGTTGTAGCCAACTGCCGATTGTTAAAGCAACTGACGACAATGCCTGCAATAAACTATCCATTGTGCTCACTTAAAAGCGCAATGAGGTCTGCCTCTGTTAATACATCAATGCCTAAATCTTGTGCTTTGGTTAATTTTGAGCCCGCTTTTTCGCCCGCGATCAGTGCATCTGTTTTCGCCGAAACACTGCCCGACACTTTCGCACCTAACGCTTGTAAACGTGCTTTTGCATCATTACGGTTAAGCTCACTCAATGTGCCGGTCAGTACGTAAGTTAAGCCCGCTAATGGCTGCGCATCGGCACTTGGGGCTGTTAGCGCGGGCCAGTTAATACCTTGCTCAATTAGCGCGTTAACCACGTCCATATTATGCTCTTCAGTAAAAAAGCCACGAACATGCTTGGCAACAATTTCACCTACGTCGCTTACTTCAGTTAACGCATCAACACTTGCTTGGGTGATTTTTTCTAGGGTTAAAAAATGGTTTGCTAGGTTTTGCGCTGTTGCTTCACCAACCTCGCGAATACCTAACGAATATAAGAATTTAGCTAATGTTGTTTGCTTAGCTTCTTGCAGCGCGTTAACTAAGTTCTTAGCAGACTTAGGGCCCATTCGCTCAAGTGATTCAAAATGACCTTGTTTAAGGGTAAATAAATCAGCAGGTGTTTTGATAAGCTCACGGTCAACAAGCTGATCAACAATCTTGTCGCCTAGCCCATCAATATCAAGCGCTTTACGTGACGCAAAGTGCTTAATGGCTTGCTTACGCTGCGCTTGGCAAACTAAGCCACCTGTACAACGGGCAACCGCTTCACCTTCAATGCGTTCCACATGTGACTCACAAATTGGGCATGTAGCAGGGAAAACAATATCTTTGGCGTCTTCAGGACGGCGCTCAAGCACAACTTGGGTAATTTGCGGGATAACATCACCTGCTCGGCGAATAATTACTGTATCGCCAATTTTAACGCCTAAACGGGCAATTTCATCGCCGTTATGAAGCGTTGCGTTAGACACGGTCACGCCTCCCACAAATACCGGCTCTAAACGTGCAACAGGCGTAATTGCGCCAGTACGGCCTACCTGAAACTCAACATCAAGTAATTGTGTGATTTCTTCTTGTGCAGGAAATTTAAAGGCAATAGCCCAGCGCGGCGCACGTGCCACAAAGCCTAAACGCTCTTGCAGCTTTTTGTCGTTTACTTTAATTACCACACCGTCAATTTCGTAAGCCAGCTCACTACGACGTGCTAAAATGTCTTGGTAATAATCAAGTGCAGCTTGCTGTCCTTCAACCAGTTTAGTTTCTGGGCAAAGTGGTAAACCCCAATCTGTCAGTTTAGCAAGCTGTTGGTAATGATCTTCTGGTAACTGACCATCCGCAACAAGCCCTGTACTGTAAGCGTAAAACATCAGCGGGCGTTTTGCTGTTACTTTAGAATCAAGCTGGCGTAAGCTACCTGCAGCAGCATTGCGCGGGTTTACAAATACTTTCTCGCCACGTTTGTCGGCTTCACTGTTAAGCTTGGCAAACCCGGCACTATCCATAAATACTTCACCGCGTACTTCAAGCTCTGACGGGAAGTCATCGCCGCGTAACTTAAGCGGCACATTACGTATTGTTTTCACGTTTTGGGTGATGTTTTCACCCACCATGCCATCACCACGGGTAGCTGCTTGCACTAACACACCGTCACGGTAAATAATCGATACCGCAAGGCCATCAAGCTTTGGCTCACAACAAAAAGTTAACTCACTGCTGTTCATTAAACGTTCTTTAATACGGCGATTAAAGGCAGCAAACTCCTCTTCAGAAAACGCATTATCAAGTGACAGCATAGGTACTTGGTGAGTGACTTGCTCAAACTTATCAAGTGCAGCACCACCAACTTTTTGTGATGGCGAGTCAGGGCTTTGGAACTCTGGATTAGCTTGCTCAAGAGCGCATAATTCACGCATTAAACGGTCATATTCAGCATCAGGAATGCTTGGTGCATCCAGCACATAATAATTATGGTTATGCTCTTCTAACTGGGCTCGAAGTTGGCTAATTTGCTCAAAGATAGGGCTGGACATGAAAACCTCAAAAATCTACATAAAAAAGCCACTTAGACGACTTAACGCCAAGTGGCCTAAAACTTATTATCTGTGCGTGCGATTAAGCTGAGAAGCTGCGAACTTTCTCAACATATTCACGTACGCTTTCAACCGTCATCTCTTCACGGTTGCTATCTAAAATAGTCGCACCAAATTCATCAGCTAGTTTTTTAGCTGCACTGTGCAACATATTAAATGCACTTAAACCGTCACCATCACATGGTAAGGTCATAAATAAACTGATACCCGCGGTACTAAACTGCTCCATGTTATCGATATCAAACGTACCTGGGTTATACATATTCACTAAACGAAATAACACTGGACCTGTACCAGCAGGGTCTAAATGGCGGTTAAAAAAGCCCTCTTCAGAATACTTAAAGCCTAACATATTAACGGCTGGCAATAGCTGGCTGCCATTCATAACTGCATCTTCAGGCATCTGCAAATGCACAATAATGAAGTCAGTTGGTGGCTGTGCTTCTTGCTCTTCGTCAGTTTCAGTCTGCTCTGCTTCAGGTGATTCTGAAATCTCATCTGAAACAACGGGTTCATCATTATGTTGCGCGGAAAAGCTTAAATCTCCAAACTCAGGCTCGTCACGTTCTTGCGACTGAACTGGAGCAGGCTCTGATATCTCAGAAGTTGTTTCATTCGGTTCGACCCGTTCTTGCGCTGGCGCATCTGGACTGTCCTTTTTACGCACCGACCATAAGCCGTGAATTAATAAACCACCAATGACAAATACACTGATTACGATTAAAGCCCATCTTAATTCTTCGGCCATCCCCTCACCTTTATTATTTGATATGCCTAACTAAATTTATGCATGTGCCATTTGCACAGCTTGTTCTATATCTACAGCAACCATTCGTGAAACACCCGGTTCAGCCATAGTTACACCGGTCAATCTGCCTGCCATTTCCATGGCAATCTTGTTATGACTGATATAAATAAATTGTACTGATTGTGACATCTCTTCTACCAAACGGCAAAAACGACCCACGTTTGCATCATCCAATGGCGCATCCACTTCATCTAGCATACAGAATGGAGCTGGATTGAGCCTGAATATTGAAAACACTAATGATAATGCGGTCAGCGCTTTTTCTCCACCACTAAGCAGGTGAATTGTCGAATTTTTCTTGCCTGGTGGCCTTGCCATGATGCTTACCCCACTTTCGAGTAGATCATCACTGGTCAATTCAAGGTAGGCACTACCACCGCCAAACACTTTCGGGAATAATTCCCCAAAGTCTGTATTTACTTGTTCAAACGTGGCCTTAAAACGATTTTTTGTTTCTCGGTCAATTTTTTGAATCGCCCCTTCAAGGGTATTTAACGCTTGTGTTAAATCATCAAGCTGCTGATTTAAATAATCACTACGCTGCTTGGCCTGCTCAAATTCATCAATTGCTGCTAAGTTTACTGCGCCAAGCTCATTTAAAGCTTGGGTGGTTTTAGTCAACATAGCTTGCATACTATTTAAATTGGCACTGTCAGGCAGTTCTTCAAGTACTGTTTTTAAATTTTGTTCCAGTTCTTCAAGTGGCTCTAAAGCGGCTTGTGCTTTAACGATTAAACTTTGCTCATCCAGTGCCAATGCTTGCAACTGCTCTTGTAACGTAACCAACTCAGATTGCGACGATTTCAGCGCTGTTTGCTTATCAGCAAGCTCCTTTTTAGCTTGACTCAAGGCCGCTTGCAAGTTTTTCAGCTCAACGTCACTTTGTTGATGCTTTTCAAGCAATAGCATGATTTGCTCTGCCACCTCTTCAAGCGGGATCACTAACTCTTCTAGTTGCTCATTAAGTTCTAACACAGCCTCACTTGCAGCACTTTGGGCGGCATTGGCGTGTTGCAATTTGGTTTCGCTAAGTTGACACTCACTGCGAGCTTTTTGTTCAGCCAAATTTGCTTGGTGAGCCTGCGTTTTATATTGCTCAAGCTGAGACGCAACTTGGCGATAGTTGTTATTTGCCTCAGTTTGTCGTTGTTTAGCCTGCTCGAGTTCTGTTTCCAGCGTTAATTGCTGTTCTAGCAATTGCTCAAGTAAACTCTGCTGGGCTTGTTGCTGCTCATCGGCATTTTGCTTTTGCTCAGCCAGTAAGGTTTCACGCTGTTGTAACTTAACAAGCTGGTTTTGCCACTGCGTTTGCTGCTCAAGCAACATATCGCGTCGAGTGCTAGCCGATGCAATCTGCTGAGCCGCTTGGTGAATTCGCTCTCTGTGTTGCTCTTTGTCAACGATGAGCGTTTTCTTATGTGCTAGATGCTCGTTTAGCAATTGCTGCTTGGTTTCTAATTGCTCGTTGAGCTCTTCATCTAACTGCTGTGCATCGCTAAGCTGAGCATGCTTTAAAAGCAAAGAATTGTCGGCGTCTTTATTGGCATCGGTGTGAAAGTTACGACCATGAATACAGCCTTCTTCATCAATCACTGCCAGCCAATATGGATCCGCCAAAATAGCGTCATCAAAACAAGGTTGAAATGCAAACCGTGCTAATAAATCAGGGTAAGCACCCGATTCGATATAATTAGCTAATGACTCTTTTGGCACAGCCGCACACTCATTAGCAGGCCAAACACTGTTAGCCTCTTTATGTTGACTGACCTTTAGATGCTCAAGGCCAAGTAGGGCTTGTTCAATTAGCGGCTCAAAGCCAGAAGCCACCTTTAACTGCGCCAATAGAGAGACACTTTCGCTGTCGGTTTGCTCTGATAACAAAGAGTTAAGCGCTGCAATACTGGCTTTGTTTTCATTACTATGCTGTTGAACCCGTCTAAAATCTTGCTCTAAATGCTGTTGCTCTTTATCAGCTTGTTCTAGATTCTGAGTGAGCTTATTAAGCGCACTTTGCTGCTGAGCAAGCTCTTTAGTCAGTGTTTGAATATGCTGTTGTTGCTCAGCAATTTGCGCTGCAACAGGAGTTGCTTCAAGCTCACTAATTTCAGCGGCAAGTTGTGCCTGCTGAGATTCAAGTTGCGCAAGAGTCTGTGCAAAGTGAGCCTGTTGACTCTTTGCAACATTAATATCACTAGCATGAGTTTGATTTTTTTGTAAGGTGCTTTGGTATTGCTCATCAGCACTTTGTTTATACTGATGTTGTTCAGCAACTTGTTGCTCTACCTCTGCAACTTGCTCAGCGCACAGTAAACTTTGCTCAATCGCTTCTTGTAGCAGCTCTTGTAACATTACAGCCGATGCATGTTGCTCTTCTTGCAGCTCTTTGTTTTGTAACTGCAGTTGTTGCTGTTTGATAAGGTTTTGGCTAAGTGTTTGTTGTTGCTGCTTTAGGCTAATCTGTTGCTGCTCTTTGCGGGTTAACTCAGTGTGTGTTTGATGCTGAGCCTGCTGAGCATCTTGCAATTTTTGCTGCTCAAGTTGCACCTGATTTTCAAGACTTGCTAACACATCATCATGGCCAGAATGCGCTTCTTTAAAGAACTGGATTTGCTCTTTAAGTTTATTGATTTGCTCGGCTTTATCGATTTGTTGCTGGTGTAGCTTCTGCCACTTTAAGACCGCAATTTGTCCTTTTAAGGTGCGCTCAGTAGCTTTTAGTTCTCGGTACTTTTTTGCATCGACTGATTGCACTGCAAGCTTATCGAGCTGTGTTTGTAACTCTTGCCTTACATCGAGCAAACGTTCAAGGTTTTCGCGGGTGCTTTTAATGCGGGTTTGCGTTTCACGACGACGCTCTTTGTATTTTGAAACGCCAGCTGCTTCTTCTAAAAAAACTCGTAAATCAGCTGGTTTGCTCTCAATTAAACGCGAGATCATGCCCTGCTCTATAATCGCATAGCTGCGCGGGCCAAGACCTGTACCTAAGAAGATATCGGTAATATCACGCTTACGGCATTTACTACCATTTAGAAAATAAATTGACTGACCATCTCGGGTCACTAAGCGCTTGATCGCCACTTGGTTTCGATCAGCAAAGGTATTCGGTAGATGGCCACTGGTGTTATCAAACACCAACTCAACAGAGGCTTGCGAAATAGGTTTTCGATTAGTTGAGCCGTTAAAAATAACATCGGTCATGGCATCGCCACGTAAGTTTTTAGCTGAGCTTTCACCTAGCACCCAACGCACTGCATCAATGACATTTGATTTGCCACAGCCGTTCGGGCCGACAACACATGTCATCTGATCAGGAAATGGGATCTTAGTGGGTTCAACAAACGATTTGAAACCCGCTAATTTTATGGTGCTTAAGCGCATCTAATTGTTTTACCGATTTTTATTGTTATTCTTCAATTTAACCCATTTTAGGGTAAAAGGTTAAGCGTGGCGCTTAAAATTATCTAAAATAATACCCGTTGCCATTGCTACATTAAGCGATTCTGCTTGGCCATAAGCCGGAATAGTGATTTTATCAGTAACTAAGCTTTCGCAATCAGCACGAATACCATGGGATTCACTGCCCATGAGTAATACGGCATCTTGCTTAAGAGCAGTTTTGTGAATGTTCTCACCTTCTAAAAATGCGCCATACACAGGAAGGTTTAAACTAGGTAAGTAACTGGTTAAGTCGGTTTGTGAGACACACACGCGAGCAAATGAACCCATGGTTGCGCTGATGGTTTTCGGGTTATAAGCATCCGCACTGTCAGTGCTGGTAACAATATGCTTAATACCATACCAATCAGCAACACGAATAATGGTACCTAAATTACCCGGATCCGACACACCATCAAGGGCTAAAATAAGTCCTGATGTTGGTAATGCTTGCTGACTTGGCATATCAACAACAGCAATGGCTGCGTTGTTACTAACAAGCGTACTGGCTTTGGTTAGGCTGTCTTCGTCTGCTTCAATGACTTGATGGGCTGCAAGTGCTGTTTGATGCGCAGAAATAAATGCAGGAGTCGCAAATATATGAGCAATACTTAAACCACTGTTTAGTAATTCAAGTACATTTTTTTCGCCTTGAACAAGGTACTGGTTATATTGCTTACGGTATTTCTTTTGACCTAATGCACGAATTAGTTTCAGTTGGTTTTTTGAAATCATAACAGCCTCATAAAATGATTCTGTATTTTATACCCAAACCACCTCAAGATGCGAGTTTCAGTTGGAATTAAAAGCGATTTAGGCAAGGCATTGATTGCAAGTAATAGTGGTTC
>NZ_JAKGAW010000070.1:0-15052 GCF_021532475.1 Pseudoalteromonas sp. APAL1
GGGAATGGAGCAGGAATAAAGAAAGAACAAGTATAAACTGGCTATTTAATGTTGAATCAGCTCGTGAAAAACTTGAGAGGGCTTATGGTGCCCTCAACTAGTCAGAACTTGTGTGATGAAGTACTAGTATCTTCATCAGCAGCATTTGCGATGAGTGATTTCGATACCCTAGACGTTGATGGCGATGGTGTAATCAGCCAAAGCGAAGCGTCTGTTGATGCAGAGTTAATGAGCAAATTCAGTGAACTAGACACTGACGGTAACGGCGAGTTATCGAAACAAGAGTTCTCAAAAGCTTAATGCAATTAAATAACAGTTTACTTAGCTGATCAGTTCTGTGCTGCCAAAGACAGCCTAAATGGATAAGGGAATCCATGAAAAAGGACAATACCGGAAGTGCGATCAGCTAACACTTAATATTGAAGGAATATGATTATGAAAACAGTTAATAAAACCTTAGCACTTATTGCACTTGTATCTTCATCGGCAGCATTTGCAGCAACAGACTTTGATACCTTAGATGTAGACGGTAACGGCGTGATCAGCCAAAGCGAAGCGGCCGTTGATGCAAACATCATGTCGCAGTTCAAAACATTAGATGTTGATGGCGACGGCGTTCTTACTGAAGCAGAGTTTTCTAAAGCCGAATAACTGAACTAATACGCAGTAATACCAGTTTCCACTAAACAGGGATCTCAGAAACGGATTTCACTCTTTTCAAATTTTGAGGTAGTTATTATGAAACAGTTAAGCACAACAATCGCAATTTTAGCATTAGCAACATCATCAGCAGCTTTTGCACAGGGCGTAAGCTTTGCAACATTTGATACTGACGGCGATGGTGTGATCAGTAAAGAAGAAGCATCTGCAAATACACAGCTTGAAAAGTTATTCCCAGAGCTAGACAGCGATGGTAATGGCGAACTATCAAAAGAAGAGTTCGCTCAAATCCAATAGAATCTTTTAGAAAAGTTAGGTACTTTCACTTCAAGAGTCGTAAAGCAGCTGTGATGGCTGCTTTTTTCGTTTATAAGCTTTTACTTACAAGAAGATAGCACTTACTTGGAACAGCTTTTCAACAACCGTAATGTGCTTTTTATCAATCAAGAACATGATTACGTGGTCACCAGACTGAATAACCGTATCGTCATGGGCAATCAGTACGTCGTCGTTACGTACTATTGCGCCAATAGTCGTACCTGCGGGTAGTTTAATATCAGCAATTGCGCGGCCAACAACTTTAGAAGTATGCTCATCACCATGAGCAACCGCTTCAATGGCTTCTGCTGCGCCTTTACGCAATGAATAAACATTAACGATGTCACCACGACGAACGTGTGTTAGCAGCGCCGAGATGGTTGCTTGCTGAGGCGAAATAGCAATATCAATTTCACCACCTTGTACTAAGTCGACATAAGCACCACGCTGAATAAGCACCATGGTCTTTTGTGCGCCCATACGCTTTGCCAGCATCGCAGACATAATGTTTGCTTCATCGTCGTTAGTTACCGCAATGAACACATCAACCTGCTCGATATGTTCTTCGGATAACAGCTCTTGATCAGAGGCATCGCCACAAAACACCACGGTGTTATCAAGCATTTCGGATAACTGCGCAGCTCGCTCTTTATTCCGCTCAAGTAATTTAACACTGTGATTTTTCTCGAGTGAACGAGCAAGTCCTGCACCGATGTTACCACCACCGGCAATCATGATCTTTTTGTATGAACGTTCGAGCTTTTGCAGCTCATTCATTACCGCTCGAATATGCTTGGTTGCAGCGATAAAGAACACTTCATCGTCCGCTTCGATAACGGTTGTGCCAAGCGGTTTAATTGCTTTACCTTGACGATAAATAGCCGCTACGCGAGTTTCGACATTCGGAATGTGTTCTTTCAAGGCTGAAAGAGCATAACCAACCAGTAAACCGCCGTAATACGCTTTCACCGCAACTAGCGATAACATGCCATCGGCAAATTGTAATACCTGTAAAGCGCCCGGATAATCGATTAAGCGACGAATATACTTAGTAACCAACGCTTCAGGCGCAATATAGTGATCAACAGGTAAGTCATCGTTATGGAATAGCTTTTCGCGATACTTTAAGTATTGCTCTGAGCGAATTCGGGCTATTTTGGTTGGGGTGTTAAAAATACTATAAGCGACTTGGCAAGCGACCATGTTCACTTCGTCAGAACTGGTTACGGCAATAATCATATCGGCGTCTTCTGCACCTGCACGGCGCAATACATCGGGATGCGCACTGTGGCCAGTAACACCTTGTAAGTCGTACTTATCTTGTAACTCTCGCAAACGGTTACCGTCGATATCGACAACGGTGATCTCATTTTGCTCACCAACGAGGTTTTCTGCCAATGTGCCACCAACTTGTCCGGCACCGAGTATGATTATTTTCATAGCGTGTTCTTATTAGTGTTTTTTAACTAGCTTTGCATAGTAGAAACCGTCACTTTCACCAGGCAATAATTGCAGACCAGGTAAAGTAGGGGTGTCGTTTTCATGCAGAGGTACATGTTCAGCACTTTGATTATTAGCAAGGAACTTAGCAACTTGTTGCTGGTTCTCTTGCGGTAATACAGAGCAGGTCGCGTAAACTAACGTACCACCAGGCTTAAGTAGTGGCCAGATGCTATTGAGGATATCGCCTTGTAAATTTGCCAGATCTTCAATATCAGATGCGCGTCGTAACCACTTAATATCAGGATGACGACGAATAACACCTGTTGCTGAGCAAGGCACATCAAGTAATATACGATCGAATTGCTGCTCATCCCACCAAATATGTGGTTGTGAAGCATCAGCACATTGTAGATCGGCAGTTAAACCAATGCGTACAAGATTTTGTTTAACGCGTTCAAGACGTTCGCTATCGCTATCAAGTGCTAATACGTCGGCATCGGCAAGCTCTAGAATATGGCAGGTTTTGCCACCTGGGGCCGCGCACGCATCTAAAATAACATCATCATTTTGTGGCTCAAGAAAACGTGCCGCTAACTGAGCTGCCGCATCTTGCACTGAGCAGGCACCGGTATCAAATTCTGGCAGTGCGTATACATCACACGGTTTTGCGAGTTTAATTCCATCAGGAAAGTCAGGATTTAAGGTGTGCTCAATATCATTGGCTTTAAGCATCTCGCTGTATTCTTGAGTGCTGTATTGCGCTTGGTTTACACGTAACCACATAGGTGCTTGTTGTTGGTTGGCTTCAAGGATCTCTTGCCAGTTGTCAGGGTAAGCCGCAGTTAGTTGTTTGATAAACCAACCTGGGTGGTTAAATTTGCAAACAGGAATTTGCTGCGCTTTTTCTTCAAGCTCTGCTTGTTCACGTTGGAAACTACGTAAAATCGCGTTGATCAGGCCTTTTAAACCCAGTGCGCGCATTTGCTGAAGTGCATTTACTGTTTCGCTAATAGCCGCATGAGGCGGCACACGCATATGTTGAAGTTGGTAAATACCCACATACAACAAGAACTGGAAAATACGGCGTTTACCTTTTAAGGGTTGATCTAAAAGTTGCTGGCAATAATTCTCTAAACTAGGTAAATAGCGCAGCACTCCGTAGCAAATTTGTTGTAAAAGGGCCTTGTCTTTAGGCGATAAACCTTGGCTGGCAAAAGGTAGCTCTTGATTTAATGATGCACCTTTATCAACTACGTTATAGAGAGTCTCAGCAGCGAGTGCTCTTACATTACTCATTGTTTTGGCCTAATGTTGTACCCGGTTCAACCCAATCACTGCGGCCATTTAAGAAATCGCTCACTGCCATTGGCTTTTTACCTTGCGGTTGAAGAAGGGTGATTTTAAGTGCATCTTGCCCGCAGGCTACAGTAATGCCTTGTTTATCAGCAGCGATGATTTTACCTGCCTGTGCACTTTGCGTTACCACTTCAGCTTGCCAAATCTTAACTGTTTGCCCAGCCATTTCGGTAAAGCAAACTGGCCAAGGGTTAAAGGCACGGATATTACGCTCAATTTGCGCAGCATCCATTGACCAATCAATATTAGCTTCGTCTTTTGAAAGCTTCTTGGCGTAATTTGCCTGTGCGTCATCTTGCTTTTCTGCTGTGATTTCACCCGCAGCAAGACGATTGATTGTACTGATCAGTGCATCAGGACCCAGTGCAGCTAATTTATCGTATAAAGAGCTACTGGTTTCTGTGCTATCAATCGGGCAGCGGCTGATGTGCAGCATATCGCCGGTATCTAAGCCTTCATCCATTTGCATTATTGTTACACCGGTTTCATTATCGCCAGCCCAAATAGCACGTTGAATCGGTGCTGCACCACGCCAGCGCGGTAAAATAGAACCATGCACATTTAAACAGCCTAAGCGTGGCGCGTCTAAAATAGCTTTTGGTAATAATAAGCCGTATGCCACCACAATCATGATGTCTGCGTTTAGGCTTGTAAGCTCTGCAAGCGCTTCAGCTGATTTTAACGATTGCGGTTGAAATACAGGTAAGTTATGAGCAAGTGCTAGCTCTTTAACTTCACTGGCTTTAAGCTTTTTACCGCGGCCTGCAGGGCGATCAGGTTGGCTATAAACACCAACAACGTCGTGCTCTGAGTCGATCAATGCTTGTAAATGGCGCGCAGCAAAATCTGGCGTACCAGCAAAAATAATGCGTAATGGTTGTGTCACAGAAATTCCTATTGATTAACTTATTGTTTTGCAGCCAGCTTTGCTTCTTTTTCAAGCTTTTTACGGATACGTTGGCGCTTTAAAGGCGATAGATAATCAATAAATAGGGTGCCTTTAAGGTGATCAAGCTCATGCTGAATACAAATAGCTAATAGCTCGTCAGCATCTAGGCTGAACTCTTCACCATTTTCATTTAGCGCTTTTACAGTTACTGTTTCTGCGCGGTCAACTTTTGCATATGAATAAGGCACTGACAAACAGCCTTCTTCACTTACCGTTGAGCCATCTTTCTTGGTGATTTCTGGGTTAATTAATACTAACGGTTGGTCGCGCTCTTCTGATACATCGATCACCACAATTCGCTGGTGGATATCTACTTGCGTTGCAGCTAAGCCGATACCGTTTTCGTCATACATTGTTTCAAGCATGTCTTTGACAATTTGACGAACTTCATCGTTTACTTCTGGTACTTCTTTCGCGATTGTACGTAAACGCTCATCCGGAAATCTCAAAACTTCTAACCTAGCCATAGTTACCTTTTACACTTGTGATTCATTTAGGGTATTGTATGCTTTTATTTTAGCCATTCGTGTTCACCTTTAACAGGTTTTGGTTGATAATAATCAAAAAACAACTCAAGGAAGCCAAATGAGATACTCACTAGTTGCGGCTTTGCTAGCCATTAGCTGTGCTTTTCCAGCAGCTGCTGATGTGTTAACGATCAAAAAAGACGCTCCAAAACAATATATTGTAAAGAAAGGTGATACACTTTGGGATATTTCAGGTGTGTATCTTGACCAGCCATGGCAATGGCCTGATTTGTGGCAAATGAATCCGCAAATCGCGAATCCTCACCTTATTTATCCGGGAGATGCGCTTTCTTTAATTTACGATAAAGATGGTAATCCTCGTTTGGTTAAAAATGCACGCTATAAAAAGCTGTCTCCTGAAGGGCGAATTACGCCGAAAGGTAAGCAAGCCGTCCCTACATTACCGCTTGAGTTGTTGCGTCCATACCTCACTTATCAGCAAGCTATTAGTACAGATGGTATCGCCGAACAGCCATATGTGCTTGGTGCTAGCGTCAATACAAAAATGAACACCATGGGGCATGTTTTATATGTTAAAGGCGATCTGCATCTTAACGAGGCATATGGTGTGTACCGCCAAGGTGATAAGTTGGTTGATCCTGAATCTAAAGACGTTTTGGCACACAAAGCTGAGTTAGTTGCTATTGTACGCGCATTCAGAAGTGGAGATGTTGCTAATGGTGTGCCTGCCTCAGTTAAAGTTGAGTTAGTTAAACAAGAAATAAAACCACACGATTTCTTGATGCCCGCAATGGAAGGGCAAATGTTACCTGCATACTTCACTATGAAACGCCCAGATACCACAATGAATGGCACGATTATCGCGTCAGCCAATGAGTTGCGTGAATTTAGTACCATGGATATTGTGGTTCTAAACTTGGGCGCCGATAAAGTTGAACCGGGTTTTGTGCTAGATATTCAGCGCCAATCACCAGAAGTTTTTGATGGTCGAGAGGGGCCACGTTATCGCGAAGACTCTAGTAGTCTTGAAAAACTAATTTCAGATACAAATGAGTTTTTTGGTATTGAAAGCGATGAAGACAGTAATGTATGGCATATGCCAAAGGAAAAAGTGGGTGAGTTAATGGTGTTTAAAGTATATGACAACGTTAGCTACGCATTAATAGTAAAAAACCAGCATCCAATTCGAGTTGGGGATTATGCAGTTCTAAACTAACTCACAATCTGGAGGCTCTAAGGAGGGAGCATGGTACAGGTTTCAGGCAAGCTATCCCATTGGCTTGCCTTTTATTTATGTAAAGGCCTAGGGATCAAAAGCCTTATAGCATTAAGTCAAAAGCATCCGCTTGGTGAGTTATTTTCACTCACTAGCCTACAGTTACAGCAGCTTGGTTTATCGCAGGCGCAAGCTGATAATTTAGTAAATACTGACTGGCAGTTAGTGGCTCACCATGAAACACAAATTGAGCAGTTGCAAATTAAGGTTGTGAGTTACTTTGATGACGATTATCCGCCGTTACTTAAACAAATAGCGAGTGCACCTTTATTACTGTTTTGCTTAGGTAACACGGATCTACTGCTGTCACCGCAAATAGCTATTGTTGGTAGCCGTAATGCTACACCAATAGGCCTTGAAATAGCCGCAGAGTTTGCTCATCAACTTTCACTGGCTGGCATGACAATTACCTCTGGAATGGCTATGGGTATTGATAGTGCGGCGCATAAAGGTGCATTAGCTGGTACCGGCAACACAATTGCTGTGCTTGGAACAGGAATTGATATTGCCTACCCCAAACGAAATAAATTGTTGATTAAACAGGTGGCTGAACGTGGTTTATTAGTGTCGGAGTTCTTACCTGGCACGGCAGCTAGTGCTACTAATTTTCCACGTCGAAACCGTATTATCTCCGGCCTTTCTTTAGGTGTACTTATAGTAGAGGCGCAGATAAAAAGTGGTTCACTTGTTACCGTACGCTATGCGTTAGAGCAAAATAAAGAAGTCTTTGCAGTACCGGGATCAATTAAAAGTCCTTTGTCTGAAGCGAGCCACTTTTTGATTAAGCAAGGAGCTAAACTCACAGAAAATATAAGTGATATTCTTGATGAAGTGAGCTTTTTCTGTGAAAACAGTCTATATAGTATAGAACAGCCTAGTGCAAATGAGCCTAACTGTCCTGTCTTCAACAGTATCGGGTATGAGGTCACAAGCGTTGATCAAATAACGCAGCGTAGCCAATTACCAGTCGATGAAGTACAAGCTCGGTTGCTTGACCTAGAACTTGCCGATAAAGTTGAGCGAGTGCTAGACGGTTATATAAGACTTGGAGGACATAAATATGTTTGACATCCTCATGTATCTTTTTGAAAACTACATTCATAGCGAAGCTGAAATCTTTACAGAAGAGAACGAGCTTACTGATGAGTTAGTTCGTGCAGGTTTTAATAAGCCCGAAATTTACAAAGCACTTGATTGGTTAGAGCAGCTAGCTGATCTGCAACAAAGTGATATATATCCGTATCTAAATGCACAGCCGCAGCATGCAATGCGTATTTACACTGATAGTGAGTGTCAAATGCTGAGCGTTGAGTGTCGTGGATTTTTAATGTTTATAGAGCAAATTGGTGTGATCAACACCGTTACTCGAGAAATGGTCATTGATAGACTTTGCGCTCTAGATAAGCCATACATCTCTTTGGAAGATCTAAAGTGGGTAGTGTTAATGGTGCTATTTAATGTGCCAGGTTCAGAGCAAGCTTATGCGCAAATGGAAGACTTAATATTTGACGAACCAGCAGACGTCTTACACTGAGTAGACTTTGCTTGTATCTTTGTTGAGTTTGGGTATATTAGGCGAAAATTAGCCAACCCCACAGGAATCTTATGAGTAAAATCGACCATTCTCTTTTTTCTGCAGATAAACATGCATTAGAAAAAGAGTATGAGGTTTGCCCTAAATGCGGTTCTGAGTTGGTTATGCGCAACTCAAAGTCAGGACCGTTTTTAGGCTGTGCCAGTTACCCAAAGTGTGACTACATTCGCCCATTAGCACATCATGATAGCCAACAGATAAAAGTCCTTGAAGACAGTGCCTGTCCTGAGTGTGGTAAGCCATTGGTAATTAAAAATGGTCGCTATGGCATGTTTATAGGCTGCACAGGCTATCCAGATTGTCATTATATTGCTCATGATGAAGAGCCCGATGATGCACCAGTATTGCCAGCATGCCCAAAGTGTAAAAAAGGCCAACTCGTTGCGCGTAGTAATAAGTTTGGCAAAACCTTTTATTCTTGTGATTGCTATCCACGCTGTAAATACACATTAAATCATAAACCCGTTGCAAAGCCTTGCCCAGCTTGCCAATGGCCAATTATGACTGAAAAGAAAACTGCCTCAGGTGTTGTGCTACAATGCCCGCAGAAGTCGTGTATGCATAAGTTAGTTGAATCTTAATACACTTGTTATTCGCATATTGAGGAGAGTTCCGTTGTCTGAACCTGTTGCACAACCTGCCAGTGCTATTGATGCTTTACAACAAGGCGGTGTAATTGTATATCCAACCGAAGCTGTATTTGGTCTTGGTTGCGATCCTGATGATCAAGCTGCGGTTGAAAAGCTATTAGCTATTAAACAGCGCCCAGTTGAAAAAGGCTTAATTTTAATTGCTGATAACTATGGTCAGTTATTAAAGTATGTTGATGATGCCAAAATCCCAATGGATAAGCGTGCAGATATATTCTCGCAATGGCCAGGTGCGATTACCTGGGTGATGCCAGCAGCAAAAGAAACGCCAAAGTGGTTAACAGGTCAGTTTGATACTATTGCGGTACGTGTAACTGATCATCCAACAGTAAAAGCCCTGTGCCAACAATTTGGTAAACCGCTTGTTTCTACAAGTGCAAATTTAACTGGCCAGCCTACAGTTATGAGTATTGAACAGGCAAAAGCAGAGTTTACTGATATGGTTGACTTCTACGTAGATGAGCCCCTCGGCGGTAACACTCAACCAAGCGTGATCAAAGACGCAGCGACCGGCAAAGTATTTAGAGGATAAACATGCAAAGCGAGCTACTCGAACAAGTTAAAACCTATTTAATGGCCTTACAAGACACAATTTGTCAGGGCCTTGAAAGTGCCGATGGCAAAGCAAAGTTTGTTGAAGATAATTGGCAACGTGCAGAAGGCGGTGGTGGCCGTACTCGTGTTATCCAAGGTGGCAATGTCATTGAACAGGGCGGGGTAAACTATTCGCATGTGTTTGGTGCTTCAATGCCAGCCTCTGCAACAGCACATCGTCCTGAGCTCGCTGGTCGTAGTTTTCATGCGTGTGGTGTGTCATTAGTGATCCACCCTAATAACCCTCATATTCCGACTAGCCATGCTAACGTACGATTCTTCATTGCCGAAAAAGAAGGCGAAGAGCCAATTTGGTGGTTTGGTGGCGGTTTTGATTTAACCCCTTATTACCCTGTATTTGAAGATGTACAACACTGGCATCAGGTGGCAAGCGATTTATGTCAGCCATTTGGTACAGAGGTTTACGACAAATATAAAACGTGGTGTGATGATTACTTTTATTTAAAACACCGTGGTGAAACTCGTGGTGTTGGTGGCTTATTCTTTGATGATTTAAATGAGCTTGGCTTTGAGCAAAGCTTTGCCTTTATGCAAGCGGTAGGAAATGGTTATTTAGATGCTTACCTACCCATTATTGAACGCCGCAAAGACACACCAACAACTGAGCAACAACGCGACTTCCAACTGTATCGTCGTGGTCGTTATGTTGAGTTTAACCTTGTTTGGGACCGCGGAACATTATTTGGCTTACAAACAGGTGGACGTACTGAGTCTATCTTAATGTCGATGCCACCATTGGCACGTTGGGAATATAACTATGTGCCAGCTGCAGACAGCCCTGAGGCTAAGCTGTATCAGTACTATTTACGCCCACAAGATTGGTTAAATACGCAAGAGTCAGACCTAGTTGCACGTCAGTGGCAGCTTTAATCAAATATTGAAACCACTCTAATCAACATTGTGTTGTCACCTTCGACGAGGGTGACGACCCGTTCGCTACTCGGCAGCTCTGGTAATACGCTAAATAACACCTCAGCTTTTAAAATCTCTAACTCTTCTTTAGGAGTATTGATGGGAGCACTGATTTGCGTTAGACATTGGTTTATATCACAGGCATAAAAGTCGAGTTTTACTTCATAATACTCAGGATGCTGAATAAGCTTTTCAAAACCATCAACAATGCTTTGTTCATGTTTATCACTTAGTGATGTTTTACCCTGGCTAAGCAGTGATTGAGCAATCTGTTGAATATCATCATGATAAATATATTCATCAATAGTGCTTATTTGAACTGAGGAATCGTTTACGCTGTGCTGATAGGTAAACAGTAGTGCCGCAATAACCCCAATGCAGACTAAAAGAGTTGTTATAAATTTCATTTAAACATCCTTATTTACTATGAAATATTCATAACAACTCTAGCAGTTGCATGAAAAACTCGCAATTTAGCTTAATTTAAAGCGTCTCACTTGTTCATCCAGTGAGCGTGCTAACGACAACAGCTCTTCACTGACCTTTTGGTTTTCATGCGCATCAACCAATGAATGCTCGGCATTATCACTGATTGCAATAACGCTTTGGTTAATTTCTTCAGCTGCAAGGTTTTGCTGTTCAGTGGCATCAGCAATTTGTACGTTAAGTTGGTTTATCTCGCTCATTTGTGAAGAAATATCACGTAATGCTTTTGCAACCTGCTTAACTTGAACTGCTCTCTCGTCAGCTTCTTCACAAGAGTTATTCATCGTATTAACGGTTTGCGCAGCTTCACTTTGCAGTTTGTCGATAGTGCGGCGAATTTCATCCGTAGAGTCATGAGTGCGAGTTGCAAGAGTGCGCACTTCGTCAGCTACCACAGCAAAGCCACGGCCAGCTTCACCAGCACGAGCCGCCTCAATCGCAGCATTAAGTGCAAGTAAGTTAGTTTGTTCGGCAATACTACTGATCACCTCAAGTACTTTGCCAACGTCTAGCGTTTGGGTTTGTAGTTGAGTTACTTGATCAGCTGCCGCTCTCACATCAGCCGCAAGTTGATTAATACTTTGCTCTGTATGCTCAGCAACGTGTAAGCTTTGCTGTGCAAGCTGATTACTGTGCTCAGACTTCTCAGACGCAAAATGTGTCGTATTTTTAACTTCGCTTGATGAGCTTTCGAGCTCATTAATGGCAGCTGCTACTGAGTCTGTACCTTGCTTTTGCTTTAAAATCGCCTGCTCTGTTGCATCCGCGGAGGCATAAATGCTTTCGGCAGAGTGGATCAACACCTTAGAAGAGTGGGAAACTTGGGCAATATTATCTTTAAATGCACCAATCATGTGATTAAAGCTGGTGGCAAGTGAACTAAGCTCGTCGTTATTGTTGTCATCAATTTTTAGGCTTAGATCTTTATTGGTCGTTGCCAAATGCATGGTATGGCTAATGACTTTTAAGCGTTTGATAAATATTTTTCTAAACATCACCGCCAGCAGTGTAAATGCAGTAATGAAAATCGCCGTTAATAGCAGCGTGTTCATTAACGTGTTTTTTGAAACTTCTTGTTCAATATCAGCCAACGAATAACTAATTTTTACTACACCTAATACATCACCTTCTTGTGCTTGGTGACACCCCAAACAGTTAGTACCTTTATAGTCACTTCTGGCAAACATCGGTTTAAGGTAAGTCATCGTGCTTGTATCTTGGTCAATAAAAAGTGCTTCATTGCCTGTTAATGCTTGACGCTCAGCATCATTCACAGCTACTTGGTTTGCATTACCGGGGCCATAAATTTTATTAACGATCGGACTACGTATGATATGGGCATCTTCAATATTAGGGTGGCTTCTTAATTTAGTACTCAGAATTTCGCGGTTAGCCATAGTGCCAGTCAGCATCATGGTATTAATGGAGTCAAAGTAATTATCGGCAAGCAGCTTTATGTTATTTTCAACAGTATCTTGTGCTAATTCATGTTGTTGCTGGGCGCTACTAAATATACTGGCAAATAAAACCAATAGCCCGGTTACAGCCAGCAAGGCATAAATTTTAAATTGGATAGACTTCATTCAACGACGCTTTTTCTAAATTAAGGAAATTTTATTATCTTTATTTAGAAAAAGCGTACATTGATATAGCGCAAAGCTTAGTTAATTTTGATTAATCATATGGCTGGCGAGTTGCGATAACGATTGTCTTAACCCTTCGCGAAGTAGTGGGTTATCAATTTCGATATCGAGCGTTTTATTCATACAATGCATCCATTGGTCACGTAAGTCTTGATCAATAGGGAAAGGCATGTGACGCTTTCTGAGCATTGGGTGACCATATTTTTCAACGAATAGGTCCGGGCCGCCCAGCCAGCCCGATAAAAACTCAAAGAATACTTGGCGAATTCTATCTAAAGGTTGAGGATGCATATCATATAATGGTTTGGCGTATTCATCTGTGGCCATTATGTCGTAAAATCGGTTTGCAATTGCTCGAGCGCCTGCTTCACCGCCAATAATTTCGTAAGGTGTTTTCTCTGGGGTAGGCGTTTCAGGCGTTGGTTTCGATTTAGAAAAAAGTCGTTTAATCATAATATTAATAAAGCTCAACAGGGCGAAGAGGTTGCTTCACTATGGATAAATACGCGGTTTTTGGAAATCCAATCAAACATTCGAAATCACCCGCAATACACGCACAATTTGCTGCATCATTAAACGAGCAAATACAATACAGCGCCATTTTAGCACCAACAGATGCATTTGAAAAAACTGTCGCTGAGTTTTTCGCTGCCGGTGGTAAAGGGGCTAATGTTACATTGCCATTTAAAGAGCAGGCGTTTGTCATGGTCGATGAACTCACAGAGCAAGCGAAAATTGCTGGGGCAGTCAACACTATTAAGCAACTCGAAGATGGTAGCCTACTTGGCGATAACACAGATGGTGTAGGGCTTGTTAAAGACCTTTTAGCCAATAATGTCACCTTAAAAGGTCAGCGAGTACTGCTCATTGGAGCAGGTGGTGCGGCGCGCGGTGTCATTCAGCCATTATTGAATGAGCAAATCAAAAGCTTAACAATAGCAAACCGTACCGCTGAAAAGGCGCAGGCGCTAGCGAGTCATTTTAATGGTGAAATAGATGTGCAGGGCTTTGGTTTAAATGATATCCCAGCAAACAACTATGATGTGGTTATTAATTCTACTTCAAGTAGTGTAACGGGAGACTTGCCAGGTATAGCAGAAGAGTACGTTGCTAAGTGTCAGTGTGCTTACGATATGTTTTATGCGAATGATGATACTGCATTTATTAGTTGGGTTAAGTCTATTAACTCGGCATGTCTAACACTCGATGGTTGTGGCATGCTGGTTGGTCAAGCGGCACAAGCTTATTTTGTATGGCGCAATAAAATGCCAGAAATCATACCCGTTGTTAGCGCGCTAAAAGCAGGAGAAATTGCATGAATCAAGCTATCCAATTTATCGACCGACTCGAATTTAAACCAGAAAAAAAGCAATTGGTGTTTTTTGCCCAAGTAAGTGGTTTGATGGTGGAGTGTGTTATTGATACCAGCAAGTATGATTTTGCCGATCAAAGCAGCGCGGTTAATTACTTTGAATCTTATCGTTTCGATTACGAAGAGCTCGCCGAGCAACTGATCGACGATGAGCAGTATAACTCGGCAGGACAAATCGAATTAACAGAGGTGTTTTAGCCCTCAGCTAAGTATTCATCTTTAAGTTGAACATAATTATCAGCAGAGATTTTTAAAAAGGCGAGCTCTTGCTCTGTTAAAGGGCGAGCCTGTTTAACCGGACTACCTACATAGAGGTAACCTGACTCTAAACGCTTATTAGGTGGTACCAGTGAACCACCACCAATGATCACATCATCTTCAACAACTGCGTTGTCCATTACAATTGCACCCATGCCAACAAGTATACGATTACCAAGTTGGCAGCCGTGTAGCATTACTTTATGACCAACAGTGACATCATCACCAATAATAAGCGGGTAACCATCGGGGTTTGACTTAGAGGCACGAGTTAAATGTAAAACACTGCTGTCTTGAATGTTCGTACGTTCACCAATACGTATATAGTTAACATCACCTCGCGCAGCAACAAGAGGCCATACACTTGAATCTTTACCAAGCGTAATATCACCGACTAAAACTGATGACTCATCAATATAAACACTATTATCGTATGTCGGAGTGATCCCTTTATAAGAACGTATAGTCATAAATTCACCTTTTAATTTTAAAATGCGCTCAGTCTAGTGTAACAGCGAAGAAGATAAATACACCAAAACAGGCCTAAATTGACTGCAAAACACCCAGTTTTAGGGGGTTTAGTTCAAAAGCTGAGCGAACAGTACGTTTTTTTAAATTTTATTGAAAAAAGTGCTTGCGTAAAAAATCCATCTCCCTATAATGCGACCCCACTGACACGGCGGGCAGCAACGAAAGACGCTGAACAACGTGGCAGAGAGTTAAGTGAAACTTGGGTTTCAAATTATCGAAAGAAAGTTTGAAATTAAGTGTTGACTCGAAAAATTAAGGATGTATTATACGCATCCCTAGCGACAACGTCGCAACGTTCTTTAACAATATAAAGCAATCATCTGTGTGGGCACTCGTACAGATTGAGTTCTAACAGCGAAGCTTAGTTTACTAAGTGACGCAAACAAATTTAGAGTCTCAATTTCTTATGAGTGACTATATAGTCAATTTATACAGAATTCATTGAGCACGAAACTTCGGTTTCAAAAAACTTTTAATTGAAGAGTTTGATCATGGCTCAGA
>NZ_JAKGAW010000071.1:0-14856 GCF_021532475.1 Pseudoalteromonas sp. APAL1
CAACTGAATCAATAGTCTAATTATATAAATATCAGTATATTAAGTGAACTAAATGTATAGATTAATAGATCATAAGCAGAACATACTTAGACCAAAAGGTGATCAGAGTTTTCACACAGTCTGGGCACAAAACCGACCTCAGTCTCTAACTCATTTTTGTCCAAAAATGAGTTAGAGAAATTTAACACCCTTGTATTGATTAATAAACAAACGCCCCCCATAATGATGTTACTTGGAAAGCGGGAATAATCTCATACTATTGGGAAGCGTTAGTTTCCGAAGGGATAAAACCCTAACCCTTTGCGCGCTTATCCGTTCTTCGTGTCGCCGTATTACTCGTATGACATGTATCAATGAATGACGTGCAGGCCGTTCGGTGAGAAACGAACGGTCTTGGAATCTGGAGGATAAAAACTGTTCTTTTCTCCCGTCCTTAAGTTACGAGTGAGACGGTGGCAATCGCCCCGGTAACCATGAGGATAAAGTTATGTCTAATACAGACGACCCAAGCAAAGAAGAACAGACCCGAATAAAGCGACGTAAAGTCGTTAAACATCTAGTCAAGCCATGTAAATGGCTTACTAAACTCTTGGCTTTCTATAGATTTTATAGATGGGTTGAGGACCCGATAGGCAACTTTTTGGAGTGGCTCGTCGAGGGTGATGGCTCGGGACCTCTAGATAACTATATCGTTGGAGGAATAAAAACTGAGAACACGGAACCGTTATCCCAAAGAACAATCGCCCTTATATAGATTACAGGCAAAAAAGAAGCTAGCCGAGTTACTCGGTATGGACCTTAAAGCCTTACGGAGCTTATCCGAAAACGAAAATAACTTCCGAATATTCACTATTCAAAAGAATGGTAAAAGCCGAGAAGTCCAAGTCCCGAAGCCAACCTTAGAGCAGCTCCACAAGAGGCTATTTAACCTCTTACAGCGAATTGAAACTCCTGAATACCTGCATTCAGGAGTCAAGAAAAAATCTCATATAACGAATGCCATGGCCCACGAAGAAGGCTCCGCGCTGGTCAAACTCGATATTAAGAAATATTACCTGTCAACGAAACGAGAAGCCGTCTATCAGTTTTTCAGGTCCTGTTTATTCTGCTCACCTGATGTATCAAAAATAGTTACAAATCTAGCGTGTGTTAATGGCCATATCCCGACGGGGAGTCCTTTAAGTCAGATCTTAGCGTTCTTTTCGTCTTTGCCGATGTTCGAAAAAATAGGCGAGTTGTCCGCTACTAATCAGATAACCTTTACGGTCTATGTGGATGACTTAACGTTTTCAGGAAAGACTGTCTCAGGGGCTTTTATATGGGAGGTTAAGAAGCTAATACACGGTTACGGTTATCAGTATCATAAAGAGTTTTCTCGCCCTCCGGAAAAGACCAAGCTAGTGACAGGCGTCGCAATTAACGATAAAGGCTTACAGGTCCAAAATAAGCACCATGAAGCGATCCACGAGTTATACGTCGAGTACATCGAAGGACGCCTAAAACCTGAAAACAAGGCGAAGCTACTCGGGATGTTAAGTTCCGCTTCTCAGGTTAGCAGACGTTACGAATCAATCTTTCGGCATTTATTAAGGTTGGAGAAATGATGAATGGTCGGTGAGCCAACTTCCTCTTGTTCAAAAGCGGGTTTGTCTAACTGTATCTTCACAAACAATAATGGTGAGCTAATTTGCTTACCTTTTCAATGTTATGAATTGAGAAGAGAGTTCTTAATTTTTAATACCTTCTCCCCCCCTCCCAATCTATAATTATCATTTTAAACTATAAAAAATCTGATCAATAACATGAAAATACTCTCTTAATTGGCTACTCATTAAAATAATTTCGAGAATTTTTTTACTCTAATCTCACTTACCTTTTCATCTAAGTTAACTAAATTACTTTATAAGCAGTTGTTTTGTTTTATATCTTAATTTTGTATTAATTAACTTCTTTAAAAAATCTGAAAATATCTTTTTTTGTCATAAATATTCTTTTTAATCAAAGGGTTGTAAATTTAAAAGTTGCTGTTATATTTCTTTTTGTCTTCTGTGTTGAGTAGAAATTAGAATGCTTCGTAAAAAATTTTATTTTATTGGAAATAAACTGGATGCTGTTGTGACAGATGAAAGTGGTACTGTTTATCCTTCAATTGCTTTGTATGCTCGTGATTTAAAAAGTCGAGGTTATTCATCAAGTACAATTAAAGTTTATCTTGAGCATATATTACGCTTTCTTAACTATTTACATCGTGCTTATGAAATAGAGTCAGTAAAGAGAATCATAACAGATTCTATTATTGAAGATATTATATATTCATATAATTCATACCTGACTTTCGGTGTTGATTCAGATATTGCACTGGCTAAAAAAATTGCTATAGAAAATAAAAAGAATAAAAATACAGCGTATTCTTCGATTTCAGTTATAAATGCAGCATTAACGAGTTTTATTCAATACTACGAATTAAAAATAGAGTCATTCGAAAACCCAAAAATCAGCAGAATACTCAAAATTCAATATCGTGATGTCACTACTTTTGAAGCAAAAAAAGTAAAGGAAAATAGTTTGCTCGGAGGTGTAATAGCTAAAAGCCCTGATAACCTTAAAAAAGTCAGGCTTGGTATTCTAAAGCGTGTCGTAGACCGGTCGAGAAAAAATGTCAGACACTTTCCTCTTGATTGTATCGCAAAGCTTATTGATGCTGCTACGAGTTACAGAGATAAGACTATATATGCATTCTTAGCAGCCTCAGGTTGTCGAGTCCACGAGTGTCTTCAGCTCACAATATCAGATATCAATCAAATGAATTATGAAGTTGAGCTAAACAGTCCTTGGGCAGATAAGAGCAGGCTAAAAGGGCTTTCAGAAAAAGAAGCCGAGCAACTTTGCTGGAAAGGTAGACAAACGAAAATGACATTTTTAATTGAACCCTTTAAGTCGATCTTTTTTAAAAATCTTGAGAAGTACCTCAGATATGAAAGAAATAATATGATGCCCCATAAATTTATTTTCCAAAACCAAAAGACGGGAAAACCTTATTTCTTATCAGATCGCAGTAGTCGAGAAAAACAATTTAAAAAGCACGCTAGTGTCTCTTGTGATGGAAATATTGAAGGTATTTCAATTCACTCTCTTAGACATAGCTACGGTGTATATACTTTGAATTATCTTCCACTGCCGCAAGGTGACTATGGCTTAAATATATCTTATGTAAAAATTTTAATGGGCCATGCTTCAATTAAATCAACCGAAATATATGCCAAAGCAGATCAGGATCTATTGTTAGCCCAAATTGCTTATGCGAATGAAGAAATGTTTTCGAGAGAAAAAATTAATATTCATGAAATCAGAATTAAATATCATGAAAAAGAATTAAAAAAACTAGAAAAGCTCCTACCCAAAAAAAATAATAAGGAGACTGTAAATGTTTAATGCTACTAATGAGTTAATTTTACTTTTATCTAATAAAGAGTTATCAGATGCTATTCATTTAGCTTTTAGAGATACTTTCAATGTTATACGGGGGGATCTGAAAGTTTCTGCTAGTTCTATTACGACGAAGACTAACAGCAGATGTGCAATTTACAAATTTTACCACAACCACGAGTTGAACTCAGAGCTATTTACTGAGCAATGGCTGCATGATGTATTTGCTATAAGTGATGAGCCTCAAGACTCAACCTCGTTAAATAGTTTTAGAAAGTTCTTGCCTTATATTCCTAATAGTAATCAAGCTGCATTTACCAAAGCTTTTTTTAAGCCGATTAAGTCTGGGCTGAGAGTTTTCTTTTATGCGCTTTATGCTAGAAAAGCTATTTTATTACCTACTTCATACGCATTCCCAAAATCAAGTAAAAACCGTATTTGGTTTGAGCATGCAATAGAGATCTATCCAGAGCTATTAGCGCTTTTCAGAAATTGCTTTATGAATAAATCTTCAAAAATTGATGACTTATCTGAATATTTACCAGATAGTGATAATACTTACTGTCGAGATTATGCATATAAGATTTTCATCGCGTCGACATGGTATACAATTGAAGATATCGATATTGATGAGGTAATCGCGTTTTCAAAAGCTATGTATCAAAAGAAAATCGATGATTCTGCATATCATTCACCGCATTATAGTCTACCGTTTCATCATGTATTAACAACTTTATATCGATATGCACCTGAACGATGTAACTTTGATATAGATAGAATTAGCTTTTTATTAAATACTAATCGCTCTCTCACAATTCATAACATCGATGATTTACTAAAAAATGATAACAATGAAAAAGCTTCGACTTGGATTGAGCTGCAAAGAGCATATTTGAAATATCGAAGTAGAAACTTTATGTCTACTGAACGCAATGATACAAGGGCGCTTGGCCTACTTAATAAATATTTATTTGTAGATTTATTTCAATCTGCTGGAGATAAAGCGGTACCTTCCTGTCCTATAGGTTTTAATCGAATTTTTATTGACGGAAACCAAGATTTTGGTGGAAATATCCCATCATTATTAACTAGCATCAAAGGTAATAATGGTGAATCATCGTATTACAATAACTTAAAATCAATTTCTTTATTTTTTGAGTGGCTCGAAGAGCAAAAAGGAAATGAGTATACATCCGGTTTCATTAACCCTATTTCAAAACTTGATTTTCCTCTCAGCAAAAAAAACAATAAGGGAACGAATAAGAAAATCTTTCCCTCTCGGTGTTTTGCTGCAATTCACTCACTTGTGCATGCACTATGTGAGTTCTTTTATTATTTAATTGACTCGGGAAAGTATGAAAGACAGTTATCGTATCAATTTTCATACTATGATACTCAAAAACTAGGCTTTACTCCCATTTACTATAACAGCGACGGCAAAATTATACCGATCAAAGCAATACCTTCTCGCCTACTAACAAATGTTGTCTCAAAGCGTGACGGTAAATTATATGATTACCCTTGTTTTCAAGGGTTATTTCTACTGGCTGTCGCATTAGAAACTGGACTAAGACATAGACATATCAGATGGCTAGATAGAGATACTTTCGATAAGCATTTAAAAGATGAGACTGATAGTGTTTTGTCTGAGTTAAATTTAGATTCTGATTTTATTGAAGTATCTACAGATAAGGTCAAAAAGTCTGGCTGGACACCTTTCGTCAGCTCGAGAGTTATTAAGCTTTTAAAGCGCTTGAAGTCTTTTCAAGACTCTCTTGATATTGTTGTCCCAGAGTTGGCGTACAACGGCTATAAAAATTCGCCCTACAAAAAAATTCGCCCATTGTTTCACTTGGCCTCTGTCGGCGATAGTAAGCCATTTAGTTATTCTAGAACTGTTACATTGTATCGCAATATTCAATTGTTTTTTGATTTACATGTTGCGATGAAAAAGGTTAATGCTAAGCCTCTTAACCCTTTGCCAGAATCCATGAGTACGTTTAATGATGAGTATAAGAATAATGAAGAGCTATACAGTGACTCTAAAAATCAAGATGACTTAAATTTTCTGGAAGAAATTGCTGTAGGTGATAACTTTGATCAACTCGAAAAAGATTTAATCAAAGATTCTTTTTCTTTAGCGACACATTATGAAACAGATTACACGCCCCACGGTACGCGATCATCTGTCATTAGTGAGAAAATTAAAGTACTGCCGCCTTGGGTTATTGCTGAGTTTATTTCTGGTCATGAATCTTTAGCAGTTTTACATCACTATGTGCAGCTCGATAAAGATGATGTTCTCGAAATATTAGAGAGTCAGTCACAAAGCTTGAGAAATGGCAATATTTCTACAAATGATGACCTGTTTAATTTTCAAAATACAAAAAGTATCGAAGTAAATACTAAGCTGAAAAAGGTTGTTGATACAGAACCGAGTCTAATTAGAGGGGTCTTCGGTGGTACTTCATTTAGTGAGGTTTCCGAATCAGGTAATGGAAAAGTTAAAAGTGGTATCAACTTAATTGATGTAACCCCAACTTCTAATATGTCTTTTATGTCTACGCATATTTGCCCATTTAATGGCCAATGTCCTGCGGACATTCTTTCTGATTGTGGTAAATATAAGTGTGGTCAATGTTATTACTCAATAAAAACAATAGATCATATGCCACGGATTTTAGCTGAAATACGCAAATTAAATAGTGAAGTGAAAAGTTATCAGACTCAAATTAATCTATTGAATAGTGAATCAGAGCGTGATGAATCAAGCATTGATAAACTAGATCGCGAAAAAAATGAAGTAGCAATGGAATTAGCTGCTTGGATTCATACTTACCAAATTTTGCAAATTAAGTACGATGAATTCATAAAAAGTGAAGAATCTCACTTGTCACATAGCAATTATGTTGTTGCTAAACCTTTTATGCTGCACAAGAGCTTTCTTAAAACAACTGAAGAGAGCCCACAGGCCACTGAATTTTTGTTAAGAATGAATGATGCAAAGATGTTTAAAGAGTATTTTACACCATCATTGAAAGCTGAAATTTTACATATTCGAAATCGAATACTCATAAACCAACAGAAATTTGCACAGCTTTTAGCAAATACTGAGTCATTTTGTCTAATCGATGAATTGCGAGGACTTGTCAGAGATATTGCAGAGAAGGAAGGGCTATCTAAGGATGAAGTAATTATTCATTTGAGAAAGCCATTTGAAAATAATAAGTTAAATGGCATCGGGCTGAGGCATCTACAAAATGGCTAGTGGGGCAAATAAGGGGACTAATAGATTCAAGACATCTGTTGATATTAGAGTGCAAAATCGAATAAGTAAGCTTAAGAATATATTAAGCACTTTAAAAAGCTCACATATTGTTTTTGATAACGTAAGTGCTTTGGCAAACTACACTGTAGCAACCTTTAATTCTATGATTGATATTGAAGAAGGTCAGGCAGCATCTACGCCAAAAAAAGGTGAAGGGAAAATAGATCGAACTACTCTGCTGAGAAAAAATGGAAAGTATCGATATTTACTTGATAGCTATTTTGTTAACTCAGAAAAACGTGATTTAACTTCACAGAATGTTCAGCTTTTAACTGAGCAGCTTGAGTTATTAAATCTTCGAAATGAAATTAAAGCTCTTAATAAATTTATTGATCTAAATTTAAATACTGATAGCCAAAACCTTGTTGCTTCGACAAAAAATAAGGGAAACTCAGCTATATTCGAAGATAATAATTATAACCACACGGAAGCCCTTGATGCTTGTCATAAAGTTATAATGTTTATCATTGAAGCTACCGAAGGATTACTAATTTTAGAAAACGAGGGGATAGCTAATGTTATACACCAAGGAAGAGATCGAACAGTTGTTGATTCCAAACTTTTAAAAAAACTAAAATTAAAGACTCACAAGTATTCAAGGGGTATAGCAATGAATAAGGAAAGACTATCTCCTAACGTAAAGGCTAAAATAAATAGAGATAATTATGCGGCATATGTAGCAAATCTTTTGGCAACAAACACTAAATTTCCAGTTAATCAGTTTGGTGACGCTAATATTTCTCTTATTGCCAAAGAGTGCGGTTTTAAGAGAGGAGTGATTCAAAATAAAGAATCTTTAATGGGGCGACAATTTCAATCAGATTTGGAAAGGATTGGGACGGAGGTTTCTCCTACAAAAGAAACAGAATCTAAGCTTGAGGTTCAAGCTAAGAAGCTAACTCAAAATACATCAAAATTGGAAAAAGAATTAGAAAGAACCACTGCCGAAATTGAGCAGCTAAGAAAAGAGCTAGCATTAGCGCAAAAGGAAATCACCTTATTAATAAATCGCAAAGAAGAAAGTGAGTATAAATTTCAACACCTGCTCGAAACAGGCAGAAGAGCATTTTCATGAGAGGCTCCTTTAATGAAACAGTTCAAATCGGAAGTGTCTATGCAGGAAGTTTTGGTGGTGCAATTTTTACAGGAACAGTATTGGGACGAAAATATCCACTCAAGTTTCGCGCAAATTACAAAATACTGACTAGAACTCCAGAGTCAGGAGAATTTTGGTCCATAAAAGGTGAAATAATTCGCACAGAAAAGTATGGAAAGAATGTCATTGTCAGCGAATGCATAATAGTTCCACTTCCAGCAGATAATTACTTAAGTAGCCTTTTAATCAAACATCCTAATTTCAGAGGTATTCACTTAGGCCCTAAAAAAGTAAAACAATTAATAGAAAAAATAGGCTCCAGTCAGTTAGTTCGCTTATTGGATGCGGGTGATTACTCCGTTATTGCAAACACTATAGCCCTGCCTATAGCCAAAGCTCTTTGCTCTAAATGGAATCCCTTGCATGAAGAAATGAAACTTGCACACTTCCTCATGGAAAATCATTTAGATCCTTCTCTTGCGAAGAAAATAATTAAAGTCTGCAAATACAATTCTTTAGAGCGCATTCAGAGTAACCCTTATGGTTTATTAGCCTTCGGTTCAATTACAAAAAACTTCTGGAATGCAATTGATAAAACTGCGCTGCAACTTGGATTCTCCAATGAATCAATAGAGCGAAAAGTTGGGGCTGTTGAGTATGTTTTATATCAGCACTTGATGAATGGCGATACAGCTATGTCAGAGCATCATCTCCAATCAAACGTATCTAGTCTGATAGGCATAGGAAATAGTAAAAATGCGATTGATGAAGCATGTAAAGTCCGTGCCGTTTGCTTCTTTACAAAAGATAAAGAAAAGTACTTTCAAACAGCAGGTGTTGGATATATTGAAGCCCTGTTAGAAGAACAAATCAGTAATCTTAAAAAGCAAAGGTTGATAACACGAGTAAAAGTAAAAGAACTTGTGAGTGCAATTGAACTCTACAGTGTTCAAAATCACAGAGATGTTGGTTATCCGCTGACAAATGAACAGAAATCAGCAGTGAAAATGTCATTAACTAGCCGGATATCTGTTATCACTGGTTATGGTGGCACTGGTAAAACTACTGTACTGAAAGCTGTTGTTGATATTGCTGAACGATTTTCTCGAAACGTTTATATTCTTGCTCTAGCAGGCAAAGCCAAAGAGCGAGCTAGAGAAGCAACTGGACGTGATGATATAACTTTTACAATTCATGGCTTCATCAAACAATTAGCCAATGCTAATACAACTCTGCAAATGCATAAGCCGATCATTATAATTGATGAAGCTAGCATGGTTGATATTTCACTAGCCAGTAGACTTTTAAGACATTTAGAAAACACCAATTTTTCTTTACTGTTAGTAGGTGATACAGGTCAATTAAGCCCTGTTGGATTCGGTTTATTCTTTCACGTTTGTGTAGGCCGATTGCCAACTTCAAACTTAACGGAAGTTCACCGACAAACCCAAGGTAGCCCAATACATCAATTGTCAATGTCAATTCGCAATGGAGTTATCAGTAATATTCCGAAATGGAACAAAGAAGACGAAGGAGTATTTTTTGTTCCATGCGAGCCGAATCAAAAAGATCTTATAAAGAAAATAATTGAAATTTCTAAAACTCATATTGGTCAAGTTATCAGCCCTCATGCTTCTCATTCGATGATTGATAACACCAAAGCTATAAATCAGTCGATGCAGTTCGTGTGCAATCAAGGTGATGAAGATCAAAGCATCAAACTAGGTAGTAGTATTCTTAAAGAAAATGATCCCATAATTGTTACTTCCAATAATTACGAATTAGAGCTATTTAATGGAATGACAGGAAGTATCATTGGTGTTGAATTTCATGAAAATACAGAAAATATTATTGCAGAGTTTAATAATAGAGTTTATACGTTGTCTAAAGATCAATGCTTCGAGTTAGGGATTAATTTGGCGTATGCAATAACTATTCATAAATCTCAAGGTTCAGAGTATGACAATACTATTATTTGTTGTGTTAAAGAGTCTAAGCTTCTGGAGCGTAGTATGATTTATACTGCGCTAACTCGAAGCAAGAAACGTGCAATTTTTGTTGGTGAGTATGAGGTTTTCAAAAGAGCAATTAAGAAATTACCTCGTTCAGAAACGATCATTCATGGGTTTAATATTGATTAATATTTTCGATATGTCGCATATTCATTAATGATAATTTATTGGTAAAGGTAAAATAAATGAAGAATGTTAATTCTCGTTGCGAAAATATACCAGATTTCATTACTGTAATCTCGGATGGTAAATTAACAGCTAATTCAGATCCCTTTGCTGAAATTGCTTTCGTAGAACTAGGAGTCACTCCGAATGCTCTGAATGCTTTCGTCAACATTATTGGTTGGGAGATAAGAGCTTTTGCTGAGGCTATAGGTACAAAAGAGAGAAAATTAAGACTTAATATGGAGCATAGATTAGATAAACAAGTAAGTGAAAATTTAATGGAAATTGCGAAATTATGTGCTTTCGGGACTTCATACTTTGATAGCATAGATATTTGGAATCAATGGTTGAATACACCTCATATTCAATTTAATAGCCATAAACCATATTCAGTTATTCATACAATTCGTGGTCGTGAATTGATAAAAAGTGTTATTACTAAGCTGCGTTATGGCTTTACAGCATAAACGAATTTTATCTTCTCAAAAGCAGTAACCTTTCATATTAGACCTACTCTTTCCTTGATGTAACCTTTTGTCAATTCTATATTTTCATTACAACTTATTGTAAAAATATAATTGTTCATAGTGTTTGATAGCTAATCTATTAAAATTAATGTATCGATTTCATAAGCAAAGTGTGTTCAGATATTTTATAAATCTATTGTTAAGTAATTTATTTACTTGAAAGAAGAAAATAAAACATCATGTGAAGCTTCACATGTATCAGTGCATATAACAGGGAGAAGATTTAAAGATGCCATCAAAAGCACTTGAGGGTCTAGTTACTACTTCTGGTTGGAAAATAGGTAAAATGATAAATACTACATCCGGTACTGGTGGTAATTTTTGTACCCGGTATACAGCTATTTCGCCAGAAGGAAAAATTGGTTTTCTAAAAGCAATGGATTTATCTAAGGTAGCCTCAAAATCACTTACAGAGATGAATAAAACTATCTCCGAGTATTTGTTTGAGCAAAATATTTTAGACCACTGTAAGGACAGGAAATTAACTCGTGTCGTTACTCCATTGGATAGTGGAGAAATATCCAGTCCAGTTTCCTTTCCTCCGCTAAATCGAGTTTTTTATATTATTTTTGAGCTTGCAGAAGGAGATCTTAGGTCTCAATTCATTAATAGTGATATAGAGTCATGGAAAAATGTTTTTAAGTCTCTTCATCATGTTGCTGTAGGAATAAAGCAATTGCATCAGATCGGAATTGCCCACCAAGATATAAAACCTTCTAATGTTTTATGTTTTGAAAATGAGCAGTCAAAAATATCAGATCTGGGAAGAGTAACAGATGCTAAAGGCGAGTCACCTTTTTCGGCATTAAGCTTTACTGGAGATAGATCTTACGCACCAATAGAGGTGCATTACAGAATACCTATCACAGATTTTATTGATCGGAGATTATCTGATGTTCATATGTTTGGAAGTCTGATATATCACGTCATTTCAAAGGCTCAAATTACCCCTGTGTTGATCGAAGAGTCTAGACTTTTGATGCCACATATAGATCGTGCAACATATGAAGAGGCATTACCTTTTATAAAATCAGCATTTGCGACCATTATAAATAGGTTTAGAGAAGATTGTGCGACTTTGTTTGGAAAAGAAATAGCTTCTGATTTAGCTGAAATGGTGAACGAGTTATGTTACCCAGATCACCTTATAAGAGGGAATGGGAAATATGCACATAAAGTGATGAGGCTTTCAATGGAAAAGTATATTAGCAAAATGGCAGGTGTACTTAGAAAGTGTCAAATTAAGGGGATCCAGTGATATGGCTCATAACATATTGATGATGGACAATAGACAGCTCATCCCTCGCTGGCATACGTCGAGAAAACTTTTTAGATTTAATTACCCTACAAAAAATATTGTTCGCAATGAAGGACTTTTTGAAGAAGATTTCTGGTTTAAGAAATCCGTTGAACTCTGGAAAGCAGAGCGCAGTATACCGAATGCTATAGATGTTTTTGTTAGGTTTATTCAAGCTGATGAAAGAAATCACCCATTATATCTAGAAATTAACAGAATTTTACTTGATAACTATGAAACTTTACCTAATTCAGTTAAGCATCTCGTTTGTCCTGAACTGAGAATGTTGGATAATTATAATTCATACTCTACAGATGCAGGCAAGGTTAGGTTAATTATTCAAAAGCTTAAGAAACTCGTTCATTTTAACCCGAGGGATTCTTTAAGTTGGATGGATTTAGGCTTTTATTACTCTATATTAGGCGAAATGAATAAAGCAATGCATTCTGTTGATGTTGCGAAAAATATTGATCCTAACCATGCCTTTATAGCAAGGTCTTACGCTAGGTTTCTCGTTCATATTGGAGACCCTGAGCAGGCATCGTGGTATTTGAAAAATCGACCAAATTTGAATTCTAATCCATTAATAATGAGTGCGTATACGGCGATATCTAGCGCATTTGAAATTCGAAACCCAAGCATTAAAAAAGCTGTATCGTTGATAGATAATTGGGGTGGTGATAATGCGATGGTTTCTGAATTAGCAGCTTGTGTAGGAACAATAGAGTTTAATAACGGTTCTATCAAAAAAGCGAAAAAGCATATTCAAGTAGCACTGACAGATCCTTCTGAAAACGTTATCTCTCACGTTCACTGGTTACACCATAAACATAACATAACTTTTAAAAATATGCCTCATCCTTCAGAATCAATAGAGGGGGGGGTTAATGATTTATATCAAAAGAAAAAATTTGAAGAATGCAGAGGCAAACTTATTGATATGCATCAATTTCAGCCGTATAGCGCAGGCCCAATAGTAGACGCTGGTTATTTAAGTATTGCTGCACTTGACGACCCCAATTTCGTTATTCAATTGTCCGATAAGAGAATACCTCATTCCCATATGAGATTTGGGGAGCTCAATAACCTGATAGTTGCTAAATTACTTTTAAAGCAAACAAAAAACCTTGATGTTGATTTGAGGCTTTTAGCAAAAAGGGTTGACGTTGAAGATACTAATTGTTCTGCAACATTTAAAGCAACCATAGGAATGGCTTTCATGGAAAGCGGGATGATTGTTGAAGGTAAAAAGCAATACGATGAGTCTATAGAAATGCTAGCTCGAAAAGGTTTATACCGCTCTCTTTGTTTAGCTAAACATTTTTATGCGAAGCAAGTTGAGAGATACGATAAAGATAAAGCGCAGCAATTGAAATTAGACGCAATTAGACTAGCCAAAAAACATAATGTCTTAGAAGTTTGCTAGTTAATGAAGTGAGCAATTAAATTGGTAATTACAAACGTTATAAGTTAAGTATGCACTTTTGGTGCATACTTAACTTTAGTTCAGAAACACGTGCTCATCTTTCTTAAATCAATGCATCAGAACTGTTTGCTAGCTACAGTCAGTATTGGTTTTAAGTCTTTTAATACCACATAACGGTTCAAGTCTGGGAGGGGCCACCATTTTTATAAACTTCCCAAGTAAAGACCTACTAACAGAAATTACCCTGTGCTACCTCTGTGCTACTTTTAGTATAGCGGAAAACATCTCTATATGTTGGATATGATTAATTCTTACCTTTACTGAGCGTCAGTTCTAAGCTGGAAAGCTTGTTGCTATATGATTGGACATTGTTTTGCTTGATAGTAGTCAACATTCAGGTAAATCATTTCTCCATCAAGTAAATGCTATAATATTCATCGTTCTAAGCAATAGGAAGCGAATGATGGATACTAACGAATACTACTTTCTAAAGAGCTTTTTAAAACCTAAAAGCTTATCGAAAGTGTTGAGTATGAGAGAGTGGACTAGTTACTTAGGCCGTGATGCAAAGCTCGCTTTAAATAAATTTGAAAAAGAGGGTGTTTTACAGTCAGCTAATACTCAGGAAATTGTCACAGCGACTTATTCTGCTCCAAAGTTAAAAAAGATTTCTCACAACCTTAACCTACCAACTTCTGGTACAAAACCTGTTTTAGTTCGCAGAATATTGGAAGTAGCACCAAATTATTTCAATGGTAATTCATTAGAACATGATTTTTTGGTTTGTTCCTGTGAGGGAGCGAAACAAATTGAAGCTAAAGGAAAAATCATTAAAAATGAAATGCTTGCTGCAATTAAGCTTTCAGTACATGCAGCTCTAAATAGAAACTTTGAAGATGCTTTTGAGCCAGTTAGGAAATATCAACTGAGTTTACCATTTCCATCAGGCTTAGGAGTTGACTGGTCTAATTATGGTGGTTCAAGAGAGGTTTTTATAATTAATAATATTCTTGATGATTGGCCACTCATTCTTTCTGAGATACAGCCTGATTTAAAGCCTCTAGTGCGTCAAGGAGCAATTAGTATGTTTCTTTGGGGGTTAAAGCTGGGTGATGAATTAAGAAAGAAATTAGCTAACAATGGAACTCACTTGGACCCTGATTGCGTATGTCGCATGATGTTATTATTTGCACAAAACAAGTTTCGTATATTTGATGCTAAATTAAAGTGTCAAGAGCTTGGTATGCCGTATATTTTGAAAACTATACGGTTCGAAGGGGATTTTTGCTCTGCATGTGAAAAGCATAGAGTTGGGGATTATAGTCTAAGCGAAGTGCCTGAAATTCCGTTAGCTGACTGTCGGTGTAAAGGTGGTTGTACCATATCACTACCTGAGGCTCTTGATATGAACAAAATTACTACAACGTGAAAGACCTCGAAGGTCAGTTAATGTGTAGTAGTGTGATTACCAAGGGATACTGACGGTATAAGTACCAAGCGATTTTGACGTAATCACACTATCAATGTTGCCGAGCTTCGGCAAGTTTTGCTAACCGTAACGCAGTCGTATTCATATTTT
>NZ_JAKGAW010000072.1:0-14797 GCF_021532475.1 Pseudoalteromonas sp. APAL1
GACCCCATGCCGAACTCAGTAGTGAAACGAAACAGCGCCGATGATAGTGTGGCATTTGCCATGTGAAAGTAGGACATCGCCAGGCTCCAAATTAAAGAAAGCCCGATTCGAAAGAGTCGGGCTTTTTGCGTTTAAGCTATTCACACAACGTGCCTTATTCATTCTTTAGGTAGGTTGGGCAGCATTCTTACTAACTTTACTCTTTCTAACTGTACTCTCGCTACTCACGTTTATAACGCTTACTCCCCTTGTCTTTGTTCTGCTTTGGCTAGTTGAATGTATTTCGTTTCGACTAGTTGTGAGAGAGGAACAAGTTCGAAGCCTTGTCGTTGTAGTTCTGGGAGTGCTTGCTGAAGAAATGTAACGGTTTCTGGGTAGGGGTGGGCAATGGCGATTGCGTAGTTGAAGTGCTCAGCTTTGCTTTTAAGTTCCTCAAGTTGATGTTGTAGTTGGCTTTGGGTGACATTGTTATCAAGAAATACATGACGAGATACGTTTGCCACACCATATAGGTTAGCAACATTTTGCGCTTCACTTTGGCTGGTTGTACGGCTATCTAAGAAGTACAAACCACGTTTTTTTAAAACTTCCATCGTCCATTTCATTGGCTCGGTAAGCTGTGTTAGCTCAGAGCCCATATGGTTATTGACCCCTTTTACCTGTGGCAGTGATGCTAACGCATGGCCGAGGGTTGTTTGTAACTCAGACTTAGTCATAGTATCGGTGAGGGCTCCAGGACCAAGCGCTTTAGTTTTATCAAGCGCTTGCATTGGAACATGTAAAAGCAATTCTTTATGAGTTTTACTAGCACGCTCTGCAAAAATTTGTGAGTAAGGGGTATGGGGCAAGATAGAAAACGTAACTTGCCCTGGTAAGTTGAGTATCTCTAGATCGCGTTGGTTATTACCAATGTCGTCTATAACAATGGCAATTTGCTTTGCTTGGCAGAATAGAGGCAAGCACAAAGCAGCGATTAATAAGCTTTTTAGTCGATTCACTTTTTGTAATTATTATATCCAGTGTGTGCGCTTATTTACTGCATAATAGCGAACTGTTTTGCTGTCAGCTGTTTTTTGTCCTGTCTATCAAGCAGTGAACTAAAAAGCGCCAATTCTTGTATATTTTTTATTATAACGTCTTGGTTAATTTCTGAAAGTATTGTTTGATTTATACTCACATCAGGTGTGATCCCTTTACCATCTATTGACTGACCAAGAGGGGTATAATAACGCGCAGTGGTGAGTTTTAATGCTGTATTACCGTTGCCTAGCGGAATAAGCGATTGTACTGAGCCTTTACCAAAAGATGTTTCGCCAATTAAAGTTGCACGTTGGTTATCGCGAAGTGCAGCGGCGAGTATTTCTGCGGCAGAAGCGGAGTTTTCATTTATTAAAACAGCAATAGGGGCTCCTTCTAAAATATCACCGCTATGTGCAGTGTATCTCTGGTTTGCCTCATTAAAGCGTCCTTTAGTTGAAACAATGATGCCGCTGTCTAAAAATAAGTCTGCAACCTCTATGGCGCCTTGCAATGTGCCGCCGGGATTATCACGTAAATCAATAATTAAACCAGATAATGGGAAGCTGTTATTAACTTGCATTTTTGCAAGTTCACGCGCAACGTCATGTAGTGTGTGATTATTAAATGTATTAATGCTTAATAAAGCGACGCCTGAATCGGATAGGTAGCCATGAACGCTTTCTAGTGTGATTTGTTGGCGCTTAATTGAAAAGCTTAATGCTGTTGATTCTTTTCGCATGATTGAAACATTGACGGCGTCTAATCCGCTCTCTCGAATCAGCGTTGCAACCTCATCAATACTCTTATTCATGATAGGCTGATGATTAATCGCAACAACTTCATCATTTATTTGTAATCCCGCCTGTTCTGCTGGGGAGTTACTTAAAGTATTGACGATATAAACTCGTCCATTATCCATTTTAACTTCGATCCCCAAGCCTGTGTAACGGCCATTGGTGTTGCTAAATATGGCATCGAGCTCATTTTCATTAAGATATTTAGAGTAGGGATCAAGCTGTTCTAGTAATTCTTCCACTTGGTCGTTATTAGGTTGACTAACAAAGCTATTTTGTAACTTCAAATCATCTACATAATAGGTGTGAATATTAAAAAGTATTTCGTTTAGCTGTTGACGATGAAGTGTTTCAAGCGAAGGTTTAGCAATGCTTGGGAACGATTGAAACACCAAGCAAAATAATGTAACTAACGTTATAAAACACAGCTGAGTAAAAAACTTGGCTGGGTAGATAGCTCTGAATGTAAGGGTTGTGTTTAGCATCAGCTGCTCCTCATAGGGTGCAGCTATTTAATCTATTAAATGCGTCTGCACCATTTTACAGGATTTACTGCGCGTCCTTTGTGGCGTATTTCAAAGTATAGACCAGGATCTGGCTGTCCGCCGCTTTGACCAACTAAAGCAATTGTTTCGCCTTCTCTAACAAGGTCACCAACATCGCGAAGTAGAGTTTGAGCATGGCCGTATAAGCTCATAAAGCCATCACCATGGTCAATGGCAATCACCCAACCAAAGCCATTTAACCAATCGGCATAAACAACTTGGCCGTTCTGTACGCTTTTAACATTACTGCCTTCTTTGGCACTAATGAGTACGCCTTTCCAGTCTATGTTGCCGTGCTTACGTTGTCCAAAGCGATGGCGTAGTGCCCCTTTGGTTGGCCAGTCTAGCTTTCCTTTACTGCTTTGAAGACCTAGTAGTTCTACTTTTTCACTGCGCTCTCTTTCTAACTCTTCAATGGCTGTGATGAGAGTTTGTTCATTCTCTTTTAAATAGTCTATTGAGCTTTTAGTCTCTTTGAGTGCTGACTGAAGTTTATTGAGGTTGTTTTTACGTTCATGTTGAGCTTTAACTAAGGCCTGCTGACGCTGCTTTTGCTCATCATATAAGGCAACTAGACGTTGTTTCGTTTTTTCAAGCTCAGCTTGGTTGTCAGCTATTTCTTGCTGCAGTGCTTTGAGTTCTTCAATTTGCTTAATGCGTGCTTTATTTAGGTAATTGTAATAACTGAGTGTGCGCTCAATTTTGGCTGTGTCTTGTTGGTTAAGCAGCATTTTTGAATAGTCATGGCTACCAGCCATGTAGGCGCTTTTTAGCTGGGCAGCTAATAAGGTTTGTCGCTTGGCTTGTTGAGCTTTAAGCTGCTGTGCTTTAGCTTGTTGTTCTCGTTGTTGTTGCTCGTTTTCTTTAACCGATTGGGCTGCAAGGTTTAATGCTTTGGCATTTTGAGCTATATCGAGCTCATGGGCGCGAAGATCTTTGCGCATTTGAGCAATGGACTTACGTTGACCTTTAAGCTCAGCCTCTGTTTTTTGTAAAGCTGATTGAATGTCTGATAAATCTTTTTTGGTTTGATCTTCATTAGCAACAACCGAAGTTGTTACTAATGAAGTCAGTATTAAACCAGTTTTAAATAAGTGGTTAATACATTTACTCATAGCTTATTTCAGCGTCATGATTGGTTTACCAGTCATTTCACTTGGCTGCTCTAAGCCGAGTAGGTGAAGCATGGTTGGAGCCACGTCACTTAATGTTTTACCATCATGTGGTGTTGCATCACGGCCAACATAGATAAATGGCACAGGCTCACTAGTGTGTGCGGTATGTGCTTGACCCGTTGCTGGGTTAGCCATTTGTTCTGCATTACCGTGGTCTGCTGTGATCAGCGCTTCACCACCATGCTCTTCAAGTGCAGCTATAACACGACCAATACAGTGGTCAACAGCTTCACATGCTTTAACTGCAGCTTCGAATACACCTGAGTGACCTACCATGTCTCCATTAGGGTAGTTACAGATGATGGCATCGTATTTACCGCTAGCGATTGCTTCAACCAATTTATCGGTCAGCATTTCAGAGTTCATTTCTGGTTGCAGATCATATGTTGCAACTTGTGGTGATGGAATTAGTTCGCGAGTCTCGCCAACAAATTCATCTTCACGACCACCACTAAAGAAAAAGGTCACGTGTGCGTATTTTTCTGTTTCAGAGATACGTAGTTGTGTTTTACCTTGTTTCTCTAGCCATTCGCCTAATACATTTGTTAAAGGCTCTGGGGCAAATGCAATCGGTGCTTTAATGTCTGCTGCATACTCAGTCATCATTACAAAAGCGCTTAACTTAGGTGATTTTTTCTTATCAAAACCGCTAAAGTCAGCATCAACAAAGGCACGAGTCATTTCACGTGCTCGGTCTGCTCTGAAGTTAGCAAAGATAACAGTGTCGCCGTCATTAATCTCAACAGCTGTTTGGCCTTCTGGTACTACTGTAGTTGCAGCAACGAATTCATCGTTTTCATCACGTGCATAAGCCTCTTCTAGTGCGGTTACGCCATCAGTGTAGCTGTATTGAGCAATACCACTAACCATAACGTCATAAGCAAGCTCGACACGGTTCCAACGGTTATCGCGGTCCATTGCATAGTAACGACCAACAAGTGTTGCTAAACGGCCGCAGCCAAGTTCTGCAAATAGGGCTTCGATACGCTCAATTGATGCTTTTGCACTGCGTGGCGGCGTGTCACGACCATCTAAGAAAGCGTGGAAGTAAACTTCTTTTGCACCGCGCTTGGCTGCAAGTTCAATCGTTGCAACAATGTGGTCTTCGTGACTATGAACACCACCCGGGCTTAAAAGACCCATGATATGTACAGCTTTGCCTGCATTTACAGCTTTGTCGATATTATCAACAAGTGCTGGGTTGCTATCGAATTCACCATCATCAATGGCTTTTGTGATGCGCGTAAAATCTTGGTAAACAATACGGCCAGCACCTAAGTTTACGTGGCCTACTTCAGAGTTACCCATTTGCCCTGCAGGTAAACCAACATCAAGTCCCGAACCTGAAATTAATGTATGTGGGCGGGTTGCCCAAAGGTTATCGAGTACTGGGGTATTAGCAGCAAGTATAGCGTTACTTTCTGTATCTTCACGGTATCCCCAACCGTCTAAGATCATTAATACCAATGGTTTTTTATGCTCTGTCATTATAGCTCCTGAAGATTGGCACTTATATATCACTAGCATACCGTGTTTTATGGTTTTGATCAGCTATCAATATGTCATATTAAAATATTTCACGCCCTAGCATTTTCAATTCAAGCACGTATACTTGCGTGGCAAATTTTAATTAACCCATGGCTATGCGCTGTGGTACCTAAATTTCTTAGTGGAAAACGCATGGATCAATATATTGAATTTATCTCAAATCATCCGGTTTTGAGCATCATTTGGTTAGCATTAGTAGCAATGCTGATCAGCAGTTGGTTTAAAAGTAAATTTTCAGCTATTCGCCAGATTAACCCACAACAAGTAACTTTGCTGATTAATCGTGAAGATGGTCAAGTCGTTGATATTCGTCCTCAAAAAGAATTTAATTCGGGTCGAATTGCGGGTGCAGAGCATTTAAATCCGGAAAAAGCTAAACAATCTGATTTTTCAAGCCTTGAAAAGTTCAAGAGTAAACCCATTATACTTGTATGTACTACAGGCATGACAGCTTCAGGTATCGCAACTGCTATGCATAAAGCAGGCTATGAGCGTGTTTATGTATTATCAGGTGGTATGGGTGCATGGCAATCAGCGAGCCTACCAACAACGACAGGCCGTTAAATATCTACGTTGCAGCTCGATAGAGGAATTATTATGAGTAATGTTGTTCTTTACACAAAGGCTTACTGCCCATTTTGCCAACGCGCTTTGGCATTGTTAGACAGTAAAGGTGTAAACTACACGAACATTGATATTGGTGTTCATCCAGAACGACGCGATGAAATGATCGATAAAGCAAATGGTGGTTACACGGTGCCACAAATTTTCATCAATGATGAACATATCGGTGGTTGCGACGACATGATGGCAATAGAGGCTCAAGGCCTTTTAGACGCAAAGCTTAACGCTTAATTTTTTAATTATAAAAACGAATTCAAGATAGGAATTACAATGAACGAAGAAAATCAAAACGCAGCAGAACAACAAGCAGGCGCGCAATTCACAATCCAACGTATTTACACAAAAGATGTTTCATTCGAGACACCTAATTCGCCAGCAATTTTCCAAAAAGAGTGGACTCCTGAAGTTAAACTTGACTTAGATACTCGTTCTAACAAGTTAGAAGAAGGTGTATTTGAAGTTGTTCTTGCATTAACAGTGACAGCATCTATTGGTGAAGAAACTGCGTTCCTTTGTGAAATTCAACAAGCAGGTATTTTTACTATCGCTGATGTTGAAGAAGTACAACTTGCACACATGCTAGGTGCATTCTGCCCGAACGTACTTTTCCCTTACGCTCGTGAAGCAGTATCAAACTTAGTTAACCGTGGTACTTTCCCACAATTAAACTTAGCACCAGTTAACTTTGATGCTCTTTTTGCTCAATACATGCAACAGCGTGCAGCTCAAGAGCAACAGGCAACTGCAGACGCATAAGCTATGACTACAGCACAATCAGCTGTTACAGTTTTAGGGGCGGGGTCGTATGGCACCGCCCTTGCTATTTGCTTTGCCAGAAATGGTCACCCAGTCACTTTATGGGGGCGCAATAGCGATGACGTTGCTACGCTTGCAGCTGAGCGAAAAAATCAACGTTATGTTCCTGATGTCACCTTTCCTGAGTCGCTAAAGCTAGAAGCTGATCTAGAAACAGCAGTAAAAGCAAGTAAAATCATTCTAGTGGTTGTACCAAGTCATGCTTTCGCAGGCACTCTTCAGAAAATAAAACCATGGTTAAACGAGGAAGCTGAAGTTGCGTGGGCTACAAAAGGTTTAGAGCCTAACACAGGGCGTTTATTGCAAGAAGTTGCAGTACAAGAGCTTGGGGATAATATTCCACTGGCTGTGCTTTCAGGACCTACTTTTGCTAAAGAAATGGCTATGGGCTTGCCAACAGCTATTTCGGTATCGTCGACTTCTAAAGATTTTGCAAAGCAGCTGGCTGATCTTTTACATTGTGGCCGCTCATTTAGGGTGTATAACAATGATGATTTCATTGGTATACAACTTGGTGGCGCAGTAAAAAATGTCATTGCGATTGGCGCAGGTATGTCGGACGGTTTTGGCTTTGGGGCTAATGCTCGTACAGCTTTAATAACCCGTGGTTTAGCTGAGCTTTGTCGTTTAGGTTGTGCATTAGGTGCCCGTTCAGATACCTTTATGGGCATGGCTGGTCTTGGTGACTTAATCTTAACCTGTACAGATAACCAATCGCGTAACCGTCGTTTTGGTCTGGCACTGGGTAAAGGTGAAGGAGTCGAAGCGGCAATCGAATCAATTGGTCAGGTTGTCGAAGGCTATAGAAATACTAAAGAAGTGTTTTTACTTGCTGAGCGTACCGGCATCGAAATGCCGATCACAGAGCAAATTTACAAAGTGCTTTATGAAAATAAAGATGTAAAAGAAGCTGCGATGGCGTTGCTTGGTCGAGAGCAAAAGTCAGAGTAATGATACCGGCGCACTTAAAACAAAACGCGATTAGTAATCGCGTTTTTTGTTTTTTACAACTTATAACTGCTCGCAATGTGAGGTACTAATACCTTCTCTTTTAAAGATCTAAAAAACCAAATCTTAGCCTTGTTATTAACGAGATTTTGTTGCCTCAAAATAGCTCACTTAATTAAGCGAATAGGTATTACTTAAGTTGGTTGTTTAACTTGTTTTTATTAATGAAATCGACCACTTGTTCAGCTTTAAGAGGCTTACTGTAATAGAATCCCTGTTGAAAATGGCAACCCATAATATGTAACATGTAAGCCTGCTCTTGGGTTTCAACGCCCTCGGCAATAATATTAATACCGAGATACTTTGCTAAGCGGACAATAGTTGCAGTGATGTTTCTATCTTGATCGTTATGAGCGATGTCTTTGACAAAGGATTTGTCAATTTTTAGGGTGTCGATAGGAAACCGTTTCAGGTAACTTAACGATGAGTGCCCTGTACCAAAGTCGTCTAGGGCGATGTTAACACCAAGCGCTTTTATGCGTGTCATTTGCTGAAGGGCAAACTCAGGGTTATCCATCATTGCACTTTCTGTTATTTCTAACTCCAAGCAGTAGGCTGGTACATCAAACTTGCCTAAGTACTCTATTAATGTGTCTATTAAGCTACTGTGCTGAAAGTGTAAAGCAGAAATGTTAATGGCTACATTGCCAAACCGTATATTTTGCTTTTGCCAGCTAGATAGTTGTTTTAGTAACCGCTCTATTAGTAATTGTGTTAGTGGGATAATGGCACCATTTTGTTCTGCAAGAGGGATGAATTCGTCAGGTGTTATAATACTGCCATCATCTTGAGGCCACCTAACTAGGGCTTCAAAGCCATGCAGACGATTGTGTTGAGCATCAAACTTAGGTTGGAAGTAAAGTTCAAAGTCATTATTGGTAATTGCCTTAAACAGAGCGCTTTCTTTCGTTAACTCGGTTGGGTCAAGTGTGTGGCGATCTTTATCAAAAAACTGGTATGTATTTCGGCCTATTTTTTTTGCATGATTTAATGCGCTATTGGCACTGCGCATCAGGTTCTCGCAGTTATAAGCATTGTCTGGATAAATAGCGAGACCACAACATACAGATAATGAAGTTTCAAAATTATCCAGCATAAAAGGTGTTTTGAATTGCTGAAGAACTGTATCCACAGTTTGCTTTGCAAAGAATATCGTTTTTCCTGAATAAAGGTATGGAGGAACAAGTATTGCAAACTCATCTGCACCTAGTCTGGCGATTGTGAAGCCTGAATTGAGCGATGCTGTTAAGCGGCACGCGACCTCTTTGAGTAACACATCACCTAAGGTATGACCTAAAGAGTCATTTATCTTTTTGAAATTATCGATGTCAATAAATACGATGAGTAAACTCGGGTAAGTGTCGTTACATGCTTTGATTGCTTTATCAAGAGATTCAATAAAAATAGCACGATTCGATAATCCTGTAACAGTATCTTTTGTTGTGAGCTTAAGCATACTGCGCTCAGTATTTTTACGAGTTGTGATATCGTAAAACAGTCCAACATAGCGAACAGTAGGCTTAGTCAGTGATGAGGTTATTACTTTGGTGATTGATAAAGCCAGAGCGTAAGGTTGACCGTCTTTACGAATGTTCCACATTTCGCCAGACCAGTAACCATCTTGCTCTAACTCTTGGAGAATGATTGCTTCAAGCTGTTGGTCTCGACCGCTTTGAGTTAGCGCCTTAAACTTTTTGCCGATAACATCGACTTTTTGATAGCCAGTAATTTCAGAAAAAGCGTCATTTATCTCAATGATATTGAAGTCTTCGTCGGTTATCCAAATAGCATCTTTTGCTTTAGACAATAACGCATCCGTGAATATCATTTTTTTATTTCTGTAATAAAAAAACAGCCAAGCCAAAAGTAATAAGGTAATGAGGGCCAGAAGAATGATATATGGAAAATTAGAAGCTTGCGTGGGCAAGGTTGTTGCAGCTGATGCTTTACCTAATGGAAGATGCATCAGCAAGGTCGAGCAACATAAAATATGAAAAGGGCGCATTTAAAACCATCTTTAGGAACAAGCCAGCCTATTTAGGTTAGTTCATAAAAAATGGTAATGCTAAATAATTAGTGTGTTTTTATTAAAAACGTTTTTTCAATAACTTACTGGCCATTAACAAAGCCAAGTTGACGCCAAGACTCATATACAAATACAGCCACAGAATTAGATAAGTTCATGCTTCGACTGTCTTTTTGCATCGGGATACGTACTCGTTGCTCTTTAGGTAAAGATTGAATGAGCTCATCAGGTAGGCCTCGAGTTTCCGGACCAAACACTAAACAGTCACCTGGTTGGTATTGTGCTTGATGGTGAAACTGACTGCCTTTAGTCGTACATGCATAGACTTTCTTAGGTTGGCATTTTTCTAGGTATGCTTCGAACGAAGCATGACGTTGTACGTGACTAAATTCATGATAATCAAGTCCTGCACGTTTTACACGCTTGTCATCCCATTCAAAGCCAAGAGGTTCAATAAGATGTAAGGCGTAGCCAGTGTTTGCGCATAAACGGATGATATTTCCAGTGTTAGGTGGGATCTCTGGTTGGTATAACACTATATCAAGCATGTGACTCTCTTTTTTAAACAATATCAATTGTCGGTGAGTATACACGAACTCAAATAAAAAGATGATATACTGACAACTGTTAATATCTAAAGGTAAGTTTTGTGCAACATCGCAGTTATGAGTTTTGGGTTAAAACAGCTAGTTTAGTGACTATCACTATGGTCAGCTTGATGATTGCCGCAAAAAGTTGGGCGTGGCTTGCTTCAGGCTCAGCATCTATGCTTGGCTCATTAACCGACTCACTGATGGACATCACTGCATCTTTAATGAGCTTTTTAGTGCTAGGTTATGCATTACGCCCAGCGGATGATGATCATCGCTTTGGTCATGGTAAAGCGGAAGCATTAGCTGGCCTTGCTCAAGCCGCATTCATTGCCGGTTCTGGCTGTTTTTTAGCGTTCCATGGTATTGAGCGTTTATTCAACCCTGTTACCTTAAAGCATTCTGATTTAGGTATTTGGGTAAGTATTTTTGCGATTGTTTGTACGTTAGTGGTGGTATTTGTACAAACCAAAGTGATTAACCACACAGAATCTATCGCAATTAAAGCTGACTCAATTCATTACAAAGGTGACTTGATCTTAAACCTAGCTGTGTTGCTGGCTATTGTGTTGGCTAAATACGGTGTTGCATATGCAGATCCTCTGTTTGCAATTGGCGTCGCGGTTTATTTACTTTATAACAGTTGGGATATTGCCCGTGAAAGTGCTGATCATCTGATGGACAAAGAGCTTCCAGATGAAGAAAAAGAAACGATTCTTGCCATTGTAAATAGTCATCGAGATGTTTATGGCGCACATGATATTCGTACTCGCCAAGGCGGTAAGATCAAATTCATTCAAATGCATTTGGAGCTAGAAGATTCACTATCGCTCATTCGTGCTCATCAAGTTGCTGATGAAGTTGAGGTAATGATCCAAACTCATTTTGCATGTGAGATGGATATATTAGTTCACCTAGACCCGCTCTCAGTCGTTCAGAAGTCTCGTCAAACAGAGTCACAAAACTGATAAAAATCGCTGAGTACTGCCTGTCTTATCTCGTCGCGTTCACATAACAGTTCATGGCGAGCACCCGCGTAGGTTTTCAATCGTGCATGTTTCTGTTTATGGGTAAGTGCAAATTGCGCAGCATTATCGACCACGGTATCTTGCTCTGCACTTGCGATAAATAAAGGAATATCGATTTTTTTATCGATTAAAGAAGCAATAAAATCAAACGATGCATTGAGCCAGCCGTAGGTGACGCCACCTAGTTGTAAATCATCTTCTGCTGCATACAGTTCTCTAAACAGCTTATAGCGAATTTCACTACTGGTTAATTCATTGGCTGTAAAGTCGACCGGCAAATAGTCGCTTTGGCCAAATGCGTAACTACGACCAAGGCCAAGTAAGGATGCAATTTTAGCTGCCAGTTTTGCTAAAGGCTTTGGTGTACCTTTGGTGTGAATATCAAACATTGGCGCGGATAAAAAAGCACCTGAAAACTGATGCTGATAACGCGAGAGGTAATCATAGGCAATGGCACTCCCCATTGAATGGCCGAGTAAAACCTGCTTTCCTTGCCAGTGCTGCTTTACCACTTTATCAATAAACACGGCAAAGTCATCGGCATAGTCAGTAAAACGATTTACATAGCCTTTATGAGCGTTTTTTAAATGACGATAAGAGCGACCTTGGCCTTGGTGGTCAACACTAAAAACCGCAAAGCCATTTTGATAAAGTTCCCACAGTAACTCCTTATACTTAACCAAAGACTCAATTCGGCCACTACTAATGATGACAGCTGTATTTGCTTGCTCAGGTATGGCATAACCATAATAAAGCTGACCATGACTCGTGCTAAGAAAGTCTTTTTGTAATTGCTCAGAAAAAAACTGATTGATGTGATCTGTGTTATTTATAAGGCTAGCTTCAGTGCTATAAAACATTTACTGACTCTTTAAAGGAAGGCGGATGTTAACGCAAAGTCCACCATGTTCTTGGTTTTCAAGTGTTAGTGTACCATCATGTGCAGAGATCGCATTCTTTGCAATTGCAAGCCCTAAACCTGTACCACCGGTGTTTCTATCGCGTGCATGCTCTTGACGAAAGAAAGGCTCACACAGCCTTGCAAGGTTTGCTTCATCAACACCTTTACCATCGTCGCAAATAGTCATGTAAATAGCATCAGACTCTTCTAGGTTAATTGAAATGGTGTGCTCTGCGTACTTAATTGCATTGCGAAGCACGTTTTCAAGCGCACTGGCAATTAAGGTTTCATCACACCGAATATCGGTTTTGAGCGCACCATTAACACGCAATACTTTATTACTTTGTTTGGCTTCAAATTGGGCGTCGTTCAGTACGTGATCGACTATGACTTGTAATGACTGCGTACTTAATGAAAGGGTCTGACTCTTCGCTTCTAACCGTGACACCTGTAGTACATCGGCAATCATTTTATCAAGCTGGTTGGCCTCTTTTTCGATACGCTCTAAATAGGCCTGTTGGGTATCATCAGCCTGCATTTGCGCAAGGCCAGTTGCCATTTTTAAGCGCGTCAAAGGTGAACGCAGCTCATGAGAAATATCTGCTAGTAATCGCTTTTGAGCCGTAATAAGTTGTTCAAGCTGTATTGCCATAGCATTAAAATCACGTCCGAGTACACCAAGTTCATCTTGTCGAGTGGACGATACATCCGCTCGGGCTGCTAAGTTACCATTTGCGAGTTTTTTTGCTGTTTCTTTTAAGCTATTAATAGGTGCAATTAAGTTGCGACTGAAGAAAAAGCTGAGCATTAATGATGCAATTAAAGCGATAAATAGCTTTAACCACGTTGGCATTAGCCATAAGCTAACGAAAAACGGCTTTTTGCGTTTCTCGTCAATCTCATAGAGGTAAAACTTACCTTCGGGTACATTTAATTCTATCGGCCCATAAGCTTGATACTCATCGGTAAATATAATTTGTGGGCTCATGTATTTAGTAAAGTTAAGCAAACTTAAGTCAATGTCTTTAGAGATAGGTTCACTGAGCATTTCAACTCCGTGTACGTCACCATTTAAGTACAGCAATTTATGCTTTGAAAAGCGCGGATGGGATAATACTTCTTGCGTTGATTTGCCATGTTTAGCAACTATCCGCTCAATACTTTTTGCAGTGTACTGCAAGTTTTTTAGCATCGGGCCGCGTAGATTATCACTGCCTACATTGCTGGTTAGTTGACTCAAAAAAACGAGTAGGGTAATGGTGGCCAGCACGGTAATCCAAAACCATACAAAGATTTTTAAAAATAGGTAGTGACGTGGGTGCTTTAACCAACTAGGAGGCGTCATGTTATTCACCTTGAATGAGTACGTAGCCACTACCACGTATTGTTTTTATTCGTTCATTGTTGACATGTTCAGCTATTTTCTTACGAATATTACTCACATGCATATCTATTGAACGGTCAAACGGAGCAAGGCGTCTCCCCAATACTTGTTCACTTATTTGTTCTTTACTGATCACTTCTCCCGCATGGTCTACTAACATTGCAAGAATTTCATATTCAGTACCTGTTAGGCTGAGGATGTTGTCGTTTACTGAGGCCTCACGTGTTGCAAAGTTAATATTGATACTGTTTACACTTAACGAATTGCTATGTTGATTAGACAGACTATTAATATGTTCAATACGACGGGTAATTGCTTTAACGCGAGCTAGTAACTCTCTGTGATTAAATGGTTTGGCAATATAATCATCAGCGCCAAGCTCTAACCCAAAGATACGATCAAAGTCCTCTCCTTTGGCTGTTAGCATGATCACAGGAGTGAGTTTATGCTGCCTTAATTGTTTTAAGACTTCAAACCCATCCATAGAGGGAAGCATCACATCAAGTAGAATAAGTTCGTAGTTATATTGCAGTGCTTGTTTTAGTCCTTCAGCGCCATCATGAAAACAATCTACTGTAAATCCCTGTGCTGTTAAGTACTCACTGAGTAATTCGCACAACCCTGTATCGTCGTCGATCATTAATAGTTTCATTTGACACCTAGCAGTTTAATTCTTTGAGGTTATTTTACTCAGTAAATTGTGTAAAAGTGAATCTTTACACAACCTTTACACTGCTTTGCGTTCCTTTGCATTGTAATGAGTATAGTTAACTCATCAGTCGAAAACGACTCTGGAACACCACTCAACAAAAGGTAATGATTATGACTATTTCGAATAAACTTTCTAAATTCGTACTTGTTTGTGGCTTAGCAGCAGCCAGTGTTGGTACTACTTCAGCAATGGCAAAAGGTGACTTTAATCGTGGAATGAACCCACAAGCACGCTTTTTACTTTCTGAGCGCGGTATTGATAAATTAAAACTTACAGAAGAGCAGCAAACGAAACTAAAAGCGATTTTTGCTGAGCAGAAAACGCAATTTGAAGCATTACGTGGTGACAAAGATGCAATGAAAGCCGCTCGTGCAGCTCACAAAGAAAAAATGGATGTATTATTATCTACAGCAAAATTTGACGAAAATGCGGCTCTTGAGTTAATCAAAGCTCGTCAGGCGAAAGCTCAGCAGTTTGCCTTGTTAAAGATGAAATCAGAGCATGATATTTGGCAGGTTTTGAATACTGAGCAACGTGAAAGCTACCAAGAAATTAAAAAGCATCTTCGTAAAAAAGGCCATAAAAAGGGTCATCATGGAAATCGCGGCGAGCGTAAAGGTGAGCGC
>NZ_JAKGAW010000073.1:0-14446 GCF_021532475.1 Pseudoalteromonas sp. APAL1
AGATGGAAACTTACGACTATTTATCGGCACGAAGACTAATAATATTGGTTACTTATCCTTTAAAGCGCATGGCAAGTTCGAGAGCCCAAACTCGCTATATGTGCGCAAAGAGCGTGGTCAATATTATGTATCTTTCTGTTATGAAGACGGCAATAGCGAAGAAGAACTTCCTAGCAATGCTGAACATTTGGAATTCTTGCAGGGTTCAACCAAAAAATATCTGGAAGAACATACTATTGGTGTAGATCGTGGCGTGGCAATTCCTGTTCACGCAGGCTCTATAACGTTCGATTTCTGCGAAAACCAGAAATCGAACATGACCAAAGCTGACCGCTATATCAAGCGACTTCAACGCAAGTTATCACGCCAGAAAAAAGGCTCTAGCCGAAGAAACAAAACCAAACATCGCATTGCTACGCACCATGCTAAAAAGGCGAATATTCGAAACGATTTTGCACATAAAACAAGTCGTTCGTTAATCGAAAGCAAGGCTAAGGTTATAGTGTTCGAGGCTTTACGAACCTCAAGCATGACGCGCAAGCCAAAGGCGAAGCAGGATGAACAAGGTCGGTATGTGTCAAACAAAGCCAAACAAAAGGCTGGGCTAAACAAGTCTATTTTAAACGTTGGCTGGCACATCATAGAGATTTACACCAAATACAAGGCCTACCAAGCAGGAAAAGCCGTCTTCAAAATACCCGCCCCGCATACCAGTCAGGAGTGCGCTGAATGCGATCACACTCACCCCGACAACCGTAAATCACAAGAGCTATTTGTGTGCGGTAACTGTGGCAATACTGACAATGCAGATAACAACGCATCAAAGGTCATAAAGAAACGGGCAATTAACCTAATATTAGACACTGGAACGGTGTTGTCTGGCGATGGAGTTCTAATAACTCAGGCAGATAGTGGACGTGGAGGCAATCGTAAGACTAGCCGAGTCAAAAGCTCGACTAGCGGTGTCCAACGAAGCGTCAAAAAAGAAAGGTTAGTAGCTTAGGCTATTATCTTGGAAGCTCGATGCCTTTAGGCGCGAGTAGTTCACAAACTCTTTTCTGGGATTTACTTTGTTTACTTGCTCTCTCAAATCTTCTGTGAAGTTCTTTTTCTAGTGTAGGGGCATCCTCACTATAGATCATGGCATGTATATCAAATGATAATGGAGCAAAGGCACCTCTGAGCCTTTTTACTCTATCAGGTGGCTTTAATTGAGCAAATTTTAATTAAAAATCTAATGAAAATTAGGATTTAGATGGAAATATAGATTTTAAAATATCTTCAAATCAATAGTCATGGCTCTATGTTTAATGAAGTGTTTTAAGAAAAAATTAACCGGATATACAATCATTGCAAGCATGGTTGGTCAAACCATTGCTGTATCAGTAATTGGGGTATGGGCTGGGTTACTATCGATTGCCACTCCATTTGAAACAGCTATTGCTGCACAGGAACGGTTTGACCAAATTCAGCAAAAATACAAAACTGATGATCCAACAAATAACCGCTCCGATGATCAACGTTTAAATCAAACGTTATTAAAATACCCACATCAAACAGTCATAAATCCAAATCGAGAAAATGAGATAATTCAAAAATACTACCTAACCCCACAGACATCTAGAACAGTTGATTTGTCTGCTTATGGTAATTATGGAGACAATGCACAGCAGCAGATTGAAGATAGCGTAAATGTTGCGAGAGACATGTCAAAGTCAGCTGTTGTTCCATCGACTAATGCTAGTGGAGGTTTAATTACAAATTATAGTAATGGAGGAGTTTCGCTTACAAAAGATGATAGTGGTAATTATGTTGGGACTATTGATGAATCAAAAGTTACTGAGCATGTTTCTAATCAAAACGAGTACACTAGCTCAGAGCTAAATCACTCTCAAACAACACTTGAGGCAGACAGTCACTATGGTAATGAGACAGAGTTTTATGCTTCAGGAACCACTAAAATAAACAGTTTGAAAACTGACACTGCTAGTGATGCAACTGTATACCAAACAATTCAATCAATTCAGAATGACAATAAACTCCCAGAAATAAACCCCAGAAGCAGTATTTTCAATTACGGATTTAATGAAGTTAATGATGCCCTTGACGGTACCGGATCATGGTTATCGTCATGTACAGATGAGTCAGTTGACATAACACGTGAATTTACATCAACACAATCAACAAATCATTTATGTATGCAACCCCTTGCAAGCAATAGCTTATATTGCGAAGTTGAAAGAGCTACACCAGTTGCTTATGACGTAATAGTGCAAATGGCGGGTAAGGGTAAGCAGTTTTTAACAGTAGAATTTGACCTAAAGAAGCAAACTGCTAAGACAATAGCCCCAACCGATTCAATTGCAACAGAGCTGAAATTTGAAGGTCCAAGTTTTGAAGATTTCTGCACAGTTAATAATACTAATATTAATAGGGTAAGCCTTGGTGCTTGGCCTAACACCACACTAGATGGAAGTATTGATGAAAGTACTTGGATTCGAGAGTTGCAAGCGCCAACATGTGCAAATGGTTTAAAAGGTATTTTCCAAGTTGAAGATAAAACTGATGATGGTGGTGATACAAAATGGATCTTGAACGCTCAAGTAAGATACAGGTTTACTGGTGAAGTAGGGGAAAACAAGCAGTATCCAGCTGGTTGCTATGATGCGATTGAAAGTGAGCTTAAGGAAAGCAATGGCTTAGCAGGGTTTAGAGACACTATTAGTGGTGGTACTGAAAGCCGGTTTGAAGGTTTTTGTAAATTTGATAGCTATACAAATATCGAAGTTGGTAGCGTTGGATTACCCCCAGAAATATTAGAAACAGTCCTTCCTTTTTATAATGGTGATACAGGAAATAAAACTTGGAGAGTTAACCTTGATGGATACAATTGTGATCCTACTAAAGGTGAAGATTACTGTATTGTAACTCGGAGAGCCACTGAGGAAGAAAAAGCAGCAGGGATAGGGGATGAATTCCAATGTTATTCCTGGGATGAGATAGAATCTCAACCAAACCACTGCACTACCTACCAAACTGATACGCAATGTCAAGAAATTGAGAGAACATGTGCTGAAGGGTGGCTTTGGGAGCGAGATGACGCCGATGATATTTGCTTCGCTTACACAATTGAGTATCAATGTGATGAGGAGGTTGTTTCGACTGTAACAAGCTCCGTAACACAGAATACCTGTGCGGCTACATTGCCTTGTGTTGGAGGGAATTGTGAAACATCAAATAGTGAAGTTAATGATCAATTCGCAGATGTTCTTGCTATGGCTACAGTAATACAACATATGGAAGATGGGATGAACTGTGAAGATCCTACAGACCCATCAACGTGCACTATTTTTAAAGGTGAAGGCAAATTTTGCTCTTGGGAGCCAAGTGGTTTAGGTAATGACTGTTGTGAGGCTCCTGATGGTGTTGATATTTATGAATATGCACAAGCTGCTTATGGCATGCTACAAGCAGATGCATTTGTAGCTGGACTAGATGGAACCAGTAATGCTGTAGTAGGCGGCTATCAGAGTCTGAGAGAACCTATTGCTAATGCAGCTACAACTGCTGGTGAAGCTGTTTCAAGCGCTTGGTCTTCAGTGTCTACAGTATTTACTGATGCGGCAAGTACTGCGGCAGGTAATGCAGTAGGGGAGGTGGTTGATGCATCTGGGGCCGCAATGGATATTTTCTCTAAACAGGCTATGGAAAAACTACAACAAGCGGTTATGAAATATGTTTATGATTCGATTCCAGAGGAGTTAGCTCAGGCATTAATGACAGAGACTGTTAAGAATGGGGCATCAACAGTGGTGCTATCAGAAGGGGCAAGTCAAGCTGTAGCGGTAATTGGTTATGTATATGCAGCATACATGGTGTATCAATATATTAAACTAGCTTTAAATTTGCTCACTGCTTGCCACGAGTATGAAATGGATATGGGAGTTAGGCTTGCTACGAAACAATGCATTCCCGCAGGAAAGAAATACTGTGCTGAAGATGCTTTGGGTGTTTGCTATCTTCGCCGCCAAGATTACTGCTGTTATGACTCCATCCTATCTCGAATAATAATGGAACAAGCATCACCAATGCTTGGCCATGACCTAGAAGAATATACAGCAGAAGAAGTTGATGGCTCAAAGATAAGAAATTGCCCGGGATTAACCCCTGAACAACTGTCTAACTTGGACTGGAATAAAATTGATTTAAGCGAATGGATTAACATAATGATCGAGTCTGGTATTGCTGATTTTGATCAAGACCTTGATAAGCTGACTGGTTCTGGTCGAATGCTTAATAATGAAGGTCGAGAAAACGCTGTTGATAGAACAACACAAAGAACTGTTGACGCTGAACTGGCTGATAGAGCTATTGAAACAAGAAGTATCATAAATGCAGATGATATTGATTGTTCATATGTGCCGAGACCATTGGCATGCTATTTTCATAATGATGATTAATGATTATAAAGTTGCGTGATATAAATAATAAAGTACGATAGAGACACTTTCGGGACAAACGAGGAAATCTATGAAAAATATAACTAAAATAGCCTTAGCTTCAGTTATGGCATTAACTTTATCAGCTTGTTCATCAACAAAAGAGCCAATTGTGTTTGATAGCTTTCAAGCAAATGAGGATGACTCATTTGCAAAAACAACAATGCGCTTAGCTGGCAGTAATAAGTTTATGGACAGTGCTGACGGTGATGCAGGGACTCGTAAAGTACCAGGTTCGAGTGCAATGGCTATAGGTCAGTTGTTAATGTTAGATTTTGCTGGAGCAGCCAGTACAGCTATTAATGATAGCATTATTGAAAACGAGCCATTAGTTAATAGCGCTCAATTTATTGTTAAAGTTGATAATGTCGACCAATCAACAATTGAAAATCCTAAAGGTATTATTGCTAGAGCTTCACAAAAGCTTGATGAGATTGCTTTTATGAAAGGGCTTGAAATAGAGTCTGAAAAGACAACAAATACTCAGCGGATTATAACCTATAAAAATAAAAATCAATGTGAAAATTTGACTCTTGTTATAAATCGCTGCGGTCAATACCTTGGACTTGGAAAAGTTTCTTCATATGATCAAGAAAGTAAATCTGCATATGTAATCTTTGAAGCAAATGGAAATTTTGTTTCATTGTATTTAATGAGCGATTACATTGGGGATGATGTTTACTTGTATCACCCAAGGAAATTAGGGTCAGGTAATTGGGATTACAGCTGGGGAATATATGCAGGTTCTCATTTAGTTATTCACAAAGGTAAAGTACATAAATTTATTACTGGGCAAAGTTTTGATGATGGTGTGGATATTAGCGAACTGCGATACGTATTTTTTGAGGAATGGGAAAAAGAAAACAAAAGTGAATACAACGAAAAGTATTACAAAAACCCTAAAGACAAAGGTAAATACTTATACGATTATCACTTAAAAGACATGAGCTTCACCGAATTACCGCTTGATACTAAGTTGTAAATTTACTTACTGTTAAATTTAGTAGGTTTTTTAATATATCACTGTCCAATGCTCCACGTTTGGTATTACGAACACTGGTCTGGGCGAAATTGCCGCCTTTTTAGGCCGGTTTTTTCATTTCTTATCCTTAGGTAAATTTATTTTTCTGAGTTGTTGTTTGAAATATAAGATTTATTTATAGTATTCAAAACTATACTAATCTGTACTAATTCCTATCTTAGATAAAGTAAAAAACTAGATCTCAGTTCATTAGATCAATAGCACTTCTTATATTAATCTACTAAAACTCACCCGCACTAATTGGTTTAGTTACCATGTTAGACAAAGTTCTTGCGCAAGTTAAAACAGATAATTCAGGTTTATTGATTGAAGTACCAGTGTTGCTTAGCGAATATGGTGTATTTGATCCCTTACTTGATTACGTTATAAGCCAGTCGCACATTAAAATTTTGCCATGGGTGAATCGCATTACGTTTGCTTTGCACCTTTGGTTGGATGATGTGTTTTACGACCCAGAAAACCTAAGCGGTGTGATAGTTCGCTTGTATCATCCTGAAGACATTGGTTACAGTTTTTGCAGTCAAGTGAGCTAATGTAGTATTCGCACTTTATGAATATTACTTATGTGCCATTAGCGGTCACTCAATCTTGACACCAAGTGATCAAAAACCAATCGAATACGTTGTGGTACTGGACCACGTTGAGGGCGATAAATATATAAATCCCAAGGCACCGGCTCGACTTCTTCTAACACTCTCACAAGTTTCTCTTGGCGTAATAAGTCTTGGACCAAAAAGTCAGGAATTTGAGCAAACCCCAGTCCATTTTGTATAGCCATTAATTCAGCTTCGGTGTCGGCACTTCGAAAACGTGTTATGGATGGGGTCCACTGTCTGTCCATGGAAAAAACCCATGGCCAAAGCTTTCCCGTATTGCGATCTACTAACCCTGTAGCCGGCAAGTGGTTTAGATCTTCAATAGACGCAGGCTTTCCCACTCTATTTATTAAGTCAGGCGAAGCCACGACATACATATTAATTTTGGTGAGCTGGCGGGCAATAAATCGACTATCCCTCATGAAGCCGATACGAATCCCGATATCTATTTTTTCGTCAACGACATCCACGCGCTCGTCACTGAGTGTAAGGTCTATATCCAATTGAGGATGTATTGTTGAGAGTTCCAGTAATACTGGCATTAAGCATTTATGACCAAAACCAACAGGCGCTGCGATACGAACCCGCCCTTGTAATTCATTACCCGAGTTAGGGGCGCTTGTTTGAAACAATTCATCTACAGCGCGCAGGCGTTCTTTTGCTATCAAAGCAAATTTTTCTCCAACTATAGTCACTTGTATGTGTCGAGTATTTCGATGAAATAAAAGCTCCCCTTGTAATTGCTCTAACTCCTTCACTGCTCGTGTCACTGCCTGAGGAGAAATTCCCAGACGGTTAGCCGCTTCTTTAAAGCTGCGAGACTCAGCAGCGGTACAAAATATCCGGAGCATTTCTAATCTGTTAAGCATCACAGTCACATTCAGTTTTGATATGAATACATTAATACTATTCCATTTTTAGGAATTGTGAAATTAAAACTTTTCCATTTATTAATTTCGGAAGGTAAGTAATAATTTGTTTGTTATTTAGACAGAGTCATTCATTCAACTGATTTGAGGATATTAACTATGAGCAGTGTTTTAGCAAACAACATCAGCAGTAAAGTCGTTGTTATCACCGGTGGTAGCAGCGGTTTAGGCGAAACAACAGCAAGATATCTGGCTAGTCTTGGTGCGTCAGTAGTGTTAGGTGCCCGCCGTATCGAGAAGCTTGAAGCTATTGCTGCTGACATTCGCTCAGCAGGCGGAAAAGTTGCGGTTCAAGCGACAGATGTGACTAGCCAGGACGAAGTGAAGGCCCTTGTAAATCTTGCACAAGAGCGCTTCGGTAAAGTTGATGTGGTTATCAATAATGCAGGGTTAATGGCTATTGCACCGTTAGCTGAGACTCGAGTTGACGAATGGGATCGCATGATTGACATCAACGTTAAAGGTCTGCTGTATGGAGTAGCCGCAGCGCTTCCGATTTTTCAGGCTCAGGGAACAGGCCACTTTATCAATATTTCATCCGTAGCGGGTGTCAAAGTATTCAGTCCCGGCGGCACGGTTTATAGCGGAACCAAATTCGCTGTTCGCGCTATTGCCGAAGGCTTACGCCATGAAGTTGGGGGTAAAATTCGTTCAACAATCATTTCACCAGGTGCAGTCGAATCTGAATTAAAACATGGAAGTTCAGATACTCAGGGTGCAGCCTTTGTAAAAGATTTTTATCAGCAAAATGAAATTCCATCTGAATCTGTTGCTCGTGCTATCGCATACGCAATTGAGCAGCCTGCGGATGTGGATATCAACGAGATTGTTCTGCGCCCAACTGTTCAAGAATTTTAATTCGTTTAATAAAAGACCTATTAACCAGCGGGTGATTTAACCACCCGCTGAATATTCAGTTTGTGAGGTTATTGATGACAGCGTTAAACAGACAAATGCGTGCTTTGGTATTAGATAGCTATGAAGAGGGTACAGCATTCCGGGATGCCCTGATTAACTTACCCTCGCCATCAGCAGGTCAGGTGCAAGTAAAAATATTTGCAAGTGGAGTCAATCCTATTGATTACAAGATCCGCCAAGGTATCGCTCCTTATGCTATGCCGGAATTACCCGCAGTACTTGGCACCGATTTAGCTGGAGAAATTGTTGCTATCGGCGACGGCGTCACCGACTTTGCAGTAGGTGATGCAGTTTATGGTCTGACTGGCGGAGTGCGAGGATTGCAAGGATCACTGGCTGAATATGCCAACGTAGATGCTGAGTTACTTGCTCTCAAACCGAAAAATTTGTCCATGCGTGAAGCTGCGGCTTTACCTCTGGTTGCACTTACCGCTTGGGAAGGTTTGGTTGACAAGGCGAATGTTAAAGCGGGCCAGAAAATCCTTATCCAAGGTGGAGCTGGCGGAGTTGGACATTTAGCTGTGCAAATTGCTAAGGCCTTAGGTGCCGACGTTTATGCCACTGCATCGACTGGAAAACAAGAACTGCTCAAGGCGCTTGGTGCCACGCCGATTGATTATCACACTGTAAGCCCTGCTGACTACGTGGACGCATACACCCAAGGCAAAGGATTCGATATCGTTTACGACACTGTCGGTGGCTCTGTACTCGATGCCTCATTAGGTATCATTGCACATTATGGACATATTTTAAGCTGTGCTGCATTCAGCTCACATAATCTGGCACCGTCGTCATTGCGCTCTGCAACATTGTCAGCGATTTTTGTGTTACACCCACAGCTCAGCGGAGAGGGGCGCAAACATCATGGCGACATTCTGCGGCAAATTACGGCTCTCGTTGAAGCTGGACAAATTAAGCCACTACTCGATCCGTTACGCTTTTCCCTTGACACGGCAATGGATGCACATAATGCCGTAGAGTTGGGGTCCATGGGTAAAGTAGTTATTGATGTAATTGCTTAAAAGGTCATTGTTGAGGATGCATATGAGCCCAAGAAAACTAGTTCGAACTGTTCGTTTCCATGAATTAGGTGGTCCCGAGGTGTTAACTATTGACTCGCTGGCGAGTCCAAGTTTGCAGGCCACTGATGTTCGTATTGCGGTCAAAGCTGTTGGCCTCAATCGTGCTGATGCCATGTTTAGGCGAGGCAACTATATAGAAAAGGCTGACTTCCCTTCGCGAATCGGCTATGAAGCATCCGGGATAGTCATTGAAATCGGGGAAGAGGTAGATCATTTACGCCTTGGGGACGAGGTTTGCATTGTCCCTCAGATGGGGCTTTCTCAGAATGGCTGCTACGCAGAAGAGATTGTCGTACCAAGTGAATATGTGGCACTCAAACCAGCAGGGCTAACCTTTGCTGAAGGCGCAGCAGCTTGGATGCAGTACCTGACAGCTTATGGCGCTTTGGTCGAAATTGCTAACGTGCAAAAAGGCGATGCAGTACTGATAACCGCCGCATCGAGCAGTGTTGGATTGGCTGCGATTCAAATTGTGAATTCTCTGGGAGGTATCCCTATCGCTACAACTCTAACAGGAGCTAAAAAGGCTGCTGTGCTCAAGGCTGGCGCGGCCCATGTGATTGCAACCCAAGAAGAACCGCTACTGGATAGCTTGAAAAGCATCTTGGGAGCAAACAATTTAAAAATCGCATTTGATGCTGTCGGTGGGCCGCAGGTAGCTGAAATTGCTGAAGCAATGAGCCCTGAAGGAACAATAATAGTACACGGAGCATTAAGTCCCGAAACAACTCCTTTTCCCTTAAAAATAGCACTTCGTAAAAGTCTGACAGTTAGGGGGTATGTGTTTACTGAGGTTATAAAAGACATCGAGCGTTTTCGCAGAGCAAAGCAATTTATCCACTCGGGTTTATCCGAAGGAACACTCAAGCCTGTCATTGATCGAAGCTTTAAATTTGAAGAGATAGTAGCAGCTCATCACTATCTGGGGTCAAATCAGCAGATTGGTAAAATAGTGGTCGTACTTGATTAACAGATGAAGGAAAACTTTATCTGTGTGTTGTGCTGGATCTGTTTAACCATGTCGTTGTAGGCTGGTTAATACATCACCGACAGGATAGAAAAATGGTTCTGCGAGCGGTGGAGATGGCTGTCTGGCAACGTCCTGAAGCGACACAGGCAATACTGCATTCGGATCGTGGAACGCAATTTACCAGCGGCAATTATCAACGGTATTTAAAAAAGCAACGACTTATTGGGGAGCATGAGTGCTGTCGGTCATTGTGCCGATATACTTTTTTACATCGAGCGGTTTCATAATCCAAGAATGCGACTTAGAGTAGCTAATCAAGACAGGTAGTTTACAAACATTTTAAACCGTCCGTAGAAACGGGGGAGAACCCCCGCCAGAACAATAAGACAAAGGGGTAGTGTATGGTAATTAACGATCTTCTCTGGCGGCGACCACGCCATCACATGGATGTCGATGAAACCCACGACCACGTGCACTGGGTGGAACTTTTCTTCGATCTGGTCCATGTAGTGACAATTTTCATTCTGGGGAATTACCTGTCCCATCATCTGGGGTGGCAAGGATTCTGGGTGTTTACGGGAATGTTCCTGGCGATTTTCTATGCCTGGGCAGACAGTTCGGTCTATAATTCGCTGTATATCTCCACGGACATGCCGCATCGAGTGGTGATGGCACTTAAGATTGTCACGATGATGACCATCGCGGCGGCAATTCCCGACGTGGGAGGTGAAGGCTGGACGTATTTCGCGCTGGGCTATGCGTTGAATCGGGCGCTGACGGCCTATCTTTACTGGCGGGCGCGCTGTACCGACAACGCGGGCAATACGCTGGCGCAGGAACAGGGGCGGAATTTTTTCGTGTTGGCCGGGGTGTTCGCACTGTCGGCTTTTTTGCCCACACCGGTCGCCTACTGGGTGTTTGCCGCCGGCGTGGCAGCAATTCAGCTGCAGTACATGCTGCCGCGCGTAGGCACGCTCCGCTTCGAACGCTTTATGCCTCAACTCGGACACATCTCGGAGCGCTTCGGCCTTTTGATGTTGATCTTGCTGGGTGAAGGCTTCTTTAAGCTGGTGGTCACGCTGGCCGACAAGGGCGTCTACAAAGTCAGCGCGGGTACGATGTTCAATGTGACCATGGGCGGCTTGTCCCTCTTCGCGCTGGCCTGGACTTATTTCGACTGCGCCGGCAATGCAAAACCGAAGAGCCGCACCAGTGCCGTGCTTCTGAGATACTGGCTTGCTCACATCGCGATTTTGTGGAGTGCGGTGACGATTGGCGTTGCGCTGGCCGGAGAAGTCTACGTCGGCCTGTGGGAGCCTTATCCGCCCGGCTACGCCGCGCTTGGCTCGGTCGGCCTTGCGGTTTTTTTAGCTTCGCTATGGGCGCTGCGTCGAACTGTGGCTGATGCCGCCGACAACTACCATAGCGCCGGTCTGAGGCTGTTCGGCATTGTCATGGCGCTGGTTGCGCTAGCCTTCCATCCCCTCGTACCGTCGATTGTCAGCAACGGGCTTTGGGTCCTAGCGCTGTTCTCGCAGATTGGTGTGCCGATTTTTCTAGCGGTAAGAGATACGCGCCGGTCTGATAAAATGCTGTGATGGAACATGGCTATGCCCATGCAATTTGACAGATAGCCGTCAGGGATTTGATGCGCTCTTCTTATGCTCATTAAGCCGGCCTTTTTGTTTTCGTGATCAGTGATTGTCCGTCGGCGCTTCGTCCTCAGTTAGCCGTGCGTCCTCCCGCATGGCGTGCCCCTTCTAAAATAACTGAGCCAATAATGTTCTATTCTGGTTACTTTAATGAACGTAATGTGCCTTAAGGTAATCAATTTGGCACTTTGTGCCTCTTATGTTTTCTGTTCAGCGTGTGCGCAATTTGCTCTGATTTTTTTACTATTTTCAGACTTAGGAGGCTGCTGCAAAAGGAAAAGCTGATAGTCTGACATATATCGAATTTATGATAAAAGGAAAATTAATAATGCCTAATTTCGATCCAAACTTTGAATCTACTCGCTTGGCTATGCTTTCAAAACAACACCCTGACATTGTGAAGGTGCCGGGTGAGGGAGTGTTTCGTGCGGAAGATGACGAAGACCGCCTAAGCGGAACATCTTGGACTCTTGAAGATGAGATTTTTGATTAGGTCACCGAATCTGGCTTCAAGCTATACTTGCTTGAACTTCTGGATAATTTCATAGAATACCGGGGTCAATGTAACGAGCTTCAGAAAAAGGAAGGGATTGTACGTTTCGCTGGTGGCACTTTAAATATTGAACAATTAAATTAAACGTAGCTTAATGTAGTGTCCAGTTTTACTGGATTAGATCACTTTATCTTCATTTGAATAATGACTTTAATGAGCTATTTTTGTCGTTCCAGTAATATAGAAGAAATGGAATTGCACCTTCTTTAATCTCTTCTGCTGAATAGAACTTCTCTGTATTGAAAGCTTTAAAATAAATTCCTTGGGAATAAGCTTTAACTGTTGAGGAAAGAATGAACGCCAAATAGATAAAAACAAGAATTGAGGTAAATATTGTTAATGATGTGGAAATTTGCATCAATGCAAAAGTAACAAGCAATAAAACCATTAGATGGGATAAACTTCTAATTTTATTAATTTTGATTTTGGTCATACATAAAAACCTATTTAAGTTCCTTCTTAAATTTTACCTATTATTCTATTCCTTGTGAGTCTATCTAGTCAATCTGTAGTATCTATATGAATTCAAATTTTCACAAAATATTATGAATTTTTGCTTTTTTTACTGCAACTCTAGGTTTTTCACTAAGTATTGTGAATTTGTTGCCCTGTTGATTATATCCCTCTATTATTCATAAATATCTGTGAATTTTGGTGATCAAAATGGAAATATCTGTTAGTTCAGCAAAGCAATTAGGTAAATTAATATCAGCTGTTAGAAAAAGCCAAGGGTTAGACCAAAAAACAATTGGAGAATTTTCGGGTAATAGTATCAATACGGTAGGTGACTTTGAAAAGGGGAGTGGTTCATTGTCCGTTAGCAGGTTATTTGATTTGATGGAGTCACTTGGTATTGAAATGAAAATAGACTTCGCGCTGCCTCCATCAGATACTTCAGCGCAAAAGAAGCTAATCAAACGCATTAGTGAGATAGTTTGATAATGGATAGATCGCTCACAGTATTTGTAAGTACAAAAAAAATGGGTGAGTTAAAGGATGTGAATGGTTTTTGGGCATTTGAATATTCACAAGAGTGGGTTAACTCAGATAAAAACTTCTCCTTGTCACCGGATATACCAATTCAAAATGAAATGACGTTAGACACAGGTACTAAACGTCCTGTTCAGAGCTTTTTTGATAATCTTTTACCCGAAGAAAACGCGCGCAAATTATTAGCAAAAGATGCGCAAGTTGACTACTACGATTCATTTGCATTACTAGAAGTGTCAGGTATTGAGTCCGCTGGTGCCTTAATAATGTTGCCTAAGGGGGGGGTCTTGCCAGATCCAAGTGCTGAGCCTCTAGAATTATCTGCTCTTTCAGAGAGGATAAAAGCTCTCCCTAAAGCACCATTGAATAAGAGACAAGGTAGTAGGATGTCACTCGCTGGGGCACAATATAAAATGCTAGTTATAAAAAAAGGCTCTGATTTTTTTGAAGGTAATGCAGGTACGCCTTCCACTCATATATTGAAACCAGATCATTCAGAGCCTGATGATTATTGGCAAACGACTTGTAATGAATGGTTTGTTATGAGGCTTGCTAAAATGATGGGTATAGATGTACCAAAAGTGGAGTTATTGTATGTACCTGAGCCTATCTATTTAGTTGAAAGATTTGACCGGTATGGTAAATACCCGAATCAAGAGCGTCGACACATTATTGATGCGTGTCAACTATTGAGTTTTGGTAAAGATTTTAAATATGCAGCTTCAACTGTTGAAATTTATAAGAAGATATTGGGTAAAGTTCGGACTAAGGCACAAGATACAATAAAGCTATATCGCTGGGTTATTTTTAATTTTCTTATAGGAAACGGTGATGCACACCTAAAAAATATTAGCTTTTATTATGGGGATGGGGATCCACAGCTGACACCATTTTATGATTTATTGTCTACGATAATATATGTGCAAGAAGGGACTAAACCACTTGAGCAAAAATTATCAATACCGATAAATGGAAAAGAAACATTTGATGAATTAAGGCGAGATGATGTTTTGGCTTTTGCAAATGAAATTGGCATGCCAGACAAGGGAGCTGCAACTTACTTAGATTCCATGGTTAAAAACATTCAAGGTGTATTTGAGATTCTTTACAAAGAAGTCCTAGAAATGCCAACTACTCCTACACGCGCTGTAGAGTTACGTATGCTAAGGGAAATACAATATAAAGTTTTAAATGAAATGGTGGAAAGGTTAAGAA
>NZ_JAKGAW010000074.1:0-13599 GCF_021532475.1 Pseudoalteromonas sp. APAL1
ATCGCCAACTGGTTGAAGCGATGATCAAAGTGAAGGCGCTAAATAAGATCAACACCCTTGGTCTGCCTAAATATCAGTAAGTTAAGTGAATTTGTTAGAGAGCTGCATTTGATCAACAAGGCCGTTGACATCTACAATTATACACTCAACCAACCACCTAACTTAGACATTACAATTTAATTAGAAGTTAAAAAACTTGAAGCTATAAAAATAATGCCCGAAAAAAGCCAAACTCCACAGTATTTCACCCAGCAATTACTATTAAGATAAGTGACATTAGGATTGTTAGAGTCAATTAAAATTGTACAATCAATCCCATTTTTAAACTGGGCTATAAGCTGCTGATCAAAAGCAACAAAAACACTATAAAAATTACCTTTGAATTTATAGCTGACTAACATCCTCTTGTAGTGCAAAAGCTCTAAATTGCGCACGTTATTATCAATTACATTGTTAATGTTTACAATTTTACAAACTCGCCAATGTTGCTTATCATAACGAATCCTGAGCCATCTTATAAATGTTAGTAAGCTCAACATAACGAAACAAAGCCCTAATAATAAAAGTAATAAGCTACTCATTTTTTAATGACTTATAAATATAATGGGCAGTTATAAGATCACTTAACGCTGTGCCAACAGACTTAAATACTGTTATATCGGATTCACATTTTCTCTCATAGTTATTTTTTTTAGCTAGATCCGCAAGCTCGCCGGATATATTAGCTTCATCAAAAACTCCCTCAGAAATAGGAATCAACAATTCACCAGCTTCAGCAAGAACATTCTCCTTGCTATCTACATATACCTTACTTTGTGCGATAGTAACACTGTCACATTCGCGCGAGTCGCAGCGATGATTACCAATCAAATCAACATGCGTACCAGGCTTTAACCAACCACCTTTAAATAATGGCGTTGGTGAACCTGTTGCGCAGCTGATCACATCGGCACTTTTAATAACTTTTTCACAACTTTGTCCGATAACAAACTCAATATCAGTAAATGCACGCTGTAAGCTATTGTGTAAAACAGCAACTTTATCTTGATTACGCCCAATTAACGTTACACATTTAAAATCGCGCACACTCAAGTGTGCTCGAACCATATACTCAGCTAAATTGCCGCTGCCAAAAAACACTAAATGCTGGCTATCTTTTCGCGATAAATAGTAGCTTGCCAAAGCAGATACTACAGCTGTGCGCCAAAGTGTTACACGTGTACCATCAACTAGAGCAAGAGGTTCACCATGAGCACGAGAGAACAGCATTATTTTTGAATAAAGTGACGCATACTCACTATCAGTATTACTTGGAAAGTAGGTAAATGCCTTTACTCCAATAACCTGTTCATTCCATGCTGGTAATACGGCAAATGCGTCATGGTTTGTGTCTGTTTTATCTAACTCATACACATGACGCTTGGGCATAGTAAACTGCTGAGCAAATCCTTTTTGTAAAGCAATGCGAAGCGAGTCAAAATCTAGGACAGCATCAATTTGCGTTTGATCTATTACTTTCATCCTACCCCTCCAATTCGAACAGCTTAGGGGCGTGGGTTAATACTTCATAACCATTTTGAGTTATTAAAATATCGTCTTCTATTCGCACACCACCAAAATTCGGAATGTAAATACCAGGTTCAATCGTGATCACATTACCTGCCTCTAATACATGGCGGCAATTTTTATTAATAAAGGGCAACTCATGTAAAAACAAGCCAACTCCATGGCCCAACCCTTGCCCTGCCCATTTACCAAAACCAGAGTCATCGAGTACTTGCTGTGAGATGTTTTGTAAGTCTAGACAGTCAACACCTGCTTTGAGTAGGTTGATCGCTGCTTGCTGAGCATTACTTACGCTTTGATAGATTGCTGATTGTTTCTTTGAAGCTTTACCAAGTACATAACTGCGAGTCATATCAGAGCGGTAACCATTGACCACTGCGCCAAAATCAAGAGTAATAAAATCACCTTTAGATAGAGTACGTTCACTCGGGCTGCCATGAGGCAGTGCACAACGCTCTCCAAACATTAAAATAGTGGCAAACGACATTCCTTCAGAGCCTAGTTTTTGCATTCTGAATTCAAGTTCCAGCGCTAGGTCTCGCTCTGTTACACCTTCTTTAAAATAGGGTAATGTTTGTCTAAGCGCTTCGTCAGCAATGGCCGCAGCCGCTTTTATTTGCTCGACTTCCCAATCATTTTTAACCATGCGTAAACGTTCAACCATACCGGTAACTTGTGTAACTGTATGACTAGTTAACTCACTTGCCACTTGCTGCCAAAGTGCAACATCAATAAAAGCGGCATCAAAACCTAATTGACTATTAGTCGTTAAAAAACGATTTATGCACTGACCTAATGTTTCACTATCACGATCACGGCTGACAACCTCAAAGCCAATAGACTCTTCTTGAGCTCGGCCAAAATAGCGATAATCGGTTATTAGTACACTTTCCTCCGCAGTTATTAACGCGTAAGCAGCATTACCGCTAAAGCCACTTAAGTAACGAATATTTTCATGGCCTAATACGAGTAGTGCTGTTAACCCATTTTTTTTTAATGCCTGCTTTAGTAATTGTTGGCGAGAGGTAAATTGATTTTTCATCGAAATATAAATCCTTGCTTTAGGGGATCATTTGGATCAATTAAAAAAGTATGTTTGCCAGTGACAAAGGCTTCACCGCTCACTCTAGGTATTACTGCATGGGTATCAGCTAACATGCGTTGCGCTTTTAGCTCAACTGAAAATATAGAGCCTAAAATACTCTCTATTTTTATTTGCTGTCCTAATTTAAGCCTGCCTTTTGCAAACTCTAATGCAGCTCTGGCACTCACGCCGGTACCAGTAGGGCTGCGATCTAATTCGCCCTCAGCAAAAATGCAGACATGACGACTAAATACAGAATGACTTTTTTGTGAATTTGAATAGAAAATCACCCCATATAAAAAGCTTAATGCATCATCGGTCGGGTGTTTTGGTTGGTAGTGGCTATTAACATGCTGCTTAATGATTTTTCCTAAGCTAATAATTTGTTCATGATCGTTGGGCGCCAAACTTACATCCAAAGTATCAGCATCTACAAAAGCATAATAAGCGCCGCCATAAGCAATATCGCAATTGACGGTACCAAACAGAGGTATCTCTATTGGCATATCAAGTTTTTCTGCATAACTTGCAACATTATCAAAACAAACACTTATTAGTTGGGTATTTCGAAGAGTAATATACGCCTTGATAAGCCCTGCAGGTGTATCTATACGTAACTCATTAACGCCTTCAATAAAGTTGCAAATACTGCTATCTTTAGCTGCTGTGGCAAGCGCAATGATAGCGTGACCACACATTGTGCTATAGCCTTCATTATGTAAAAACAGTACGCCAAAATGGCTATCTTTACGTTCAGGTTTTGTGATCAACGCGCCGTACATATCAGCATGACCTCGGGGTTCAAACATCAGTGCTTTACGTAGGTGATCGAATCTTGTTAGGCAATCAGCTCGCTTTTCAATCATGGTTTGCCCTTGTAGTTCAGCAAACCCATCAATGATTATGCGTAAAGGTTCACCGCCGGTATGCATATCAAGAGTATCCACTTGCAGCCAACCATCTTTAGGCTGTTGCCAATGAGAAAATAAACTGTTCGTCATAGTTAACCTTAAAATTTATACGAAAAATGCCAAGCAGTTTCCTGCTCAGCATTAAGGCTGTATGGCTCAAATGAGCATGTGCTTAAACATCAAAACAACAAACTAAATTACCCTAAGATAAATAGCTTAGTCCGCTGTTTTCAAACAGCTGTTTCACTAGGGAGTTAAAACTCTATACGTGCAACTAAAGACACATAACGCGCGCCTTGACGCCCTGTCACGAGTCCATAGTCTGGATTCAGTTCTAAGCCATTATCACCGTACTGCGCACGCTCTTCATTGATTGACATAGCACTATCACCATCAAATAAGTTATAGACGGTGCCTTTTAAAGTCATATCGGTACCAAAAAAGTCCGTGTTATAAGTCAATGACATATCGACATTCGTTAACCAAGGTAGGTTTCCTTTGCTACCACGAGGAGCTGGATTACCATTTTCATCGTAATGTGATGCTTGATCATAGTATTGGCTAATACACGCATCCCAAGGATTCCCCTCTGCACAGCTATCTACGCCCGCTGGATGAACTGAAAAGTAACTTTTAGGACGGCCTGATGTAGTACGGGCAACAAGACCAATGGTCAGAGCTTCTGTGATGTTGTATGCACCACTGAATTTAAATGCATGGCGGTGGTCGTTAGGTAAGTTACCGTAGCCGTGATCCATCAAATCGCCATAGTCATAAGAGGTTGTCCAGCCTGGATCAGCTTGGTCGTTATCCGTTTTCACAAGCCCTTCGGTGTTACCATAACTATGTGACCAGGTATATGAGGTATTAATACGTAAATCATCCGTCACATTGCCGTCTAAGGTAAACTCAAGTGCTAAGTACTTTCGCTTCGCCTCTGGTAAAGCAAGTTCATCAGCACTTAAATTAACCTCATCAATCTGCCCATCACCGTCAAAATCATATGACATTTGAATAGCTTCACCTGGGTTATTAAGCACATAATAAGAGCCTTGACCCACGTTATCGGTAATGCCCATTTCTGCCAGCTTTTTAGCTAATACCGGGCCGACATCAGTGTCTTCAACACTGCGTCCAAGATCACGATAAATAGCGCGTACACCTGCTGACATAGTATCGAATACTTCTTGCTGATAGCCGATAGTAAATTCATCACTGTACATTGGTTTTAATGCAGATGAAGCAATCAACCCTGGTTCAGTAATACCACGCTGGCGCCAACGCCTATCTCGCAGCATATCTCCTCTGCTTGGCGAGCCATCAGCCATTAAACTTGGTGCACCGTTTGCGTCTAGTTCATCTAACTCAAAGTACTCAAACCATTCAATCGAAGCAGATCCTTGGGTGATATTCATGTTCGCAGATACGGGTTGGAAATAACGTCCATATGTAGCAAAGATCTTAGCACTGCCATCACCCGACACATCATAAATAGCTTGCAAACGCGGTGCTATTTGATTGTCAATATCAACGAAGGCACGACCATCTGATACCGTGTTTTCAAACTGGCTATAGCGTAGCCCCATGTTAAGCACTAAACTATCGGTTGCTTGCCATGAATCATTAATATAAAAAGCGAGTGAAGTTGTATCTGAATCGACTTCTCGACTTCGAACTCGTCTTTCTATAAAGTCACTCCCCAAAGGTGCACCTGATATATCATTTTCACCGGCAGTTTTAACTGTCCACCATCCCTCAGCATCACCAATACCGTTTTGACCTTCAAAGTAATCAACTTTTACATTAGTGTAATCAATACCAAACTGGATTGAATGCATATCTAGATCCCAATTGAAATCAATCCTTGCTTGGTCGCGCGTAAACTCTTGTTCAGTCACAGACGAGTTTGTATGTTGACTCAAAGTGACAAAGCCATCACGTTCATCCCAAACTCCAGGATTTGGAGATGCGACTACATTTTCAACGTTTTCAGTCACTCGGCCAACAACTGCTGAAACAGAAAAAGTATCAGTTAGGTAGCCATTATAATTTAAGCTATATACTTTACCGCCATCTTCCCCTGGTGCATCCACACCTTGTTGCTCACCAATCACATTCTCTTGCCAGCTGTAAGCAAAGGTTTTATCGGTCCAAGTGCGCTTATTGTTCATTGCTGAAAAACCCACTGAGTGATCTTCATTTATAAACCAATCTACTTTTGTAAACCAGCGGTCTTCATCGCGCTCAAAATCTGAATAAGTCGTTTGGCCAGCGCCAGTAGACTCTTCACGGCGTGGTGCAAACAAACCATAAAAGAACAATGTATCTTCGATAATTGCACCACTGGCCCAGAGCTGAAGTTCTTTAAAATCGTAACTGCTTTGCTGTGTATTTGTACTAATAGTGCCATTTTCTTGATAAATAGAGTCGTGCTGGCTACGTAAACTATCAGGATCCCAGCGTACTTCTGCACCGAAGTTAAAGTCATTATCACCAGACTTAGACACCGCATTAACAATACCGCCAAGTGCTCCACCAAATTCAGGACTAACACCACCCGTTTTCACTTGCGTTTGTGAAATAGCTTCCCATGGCAAGCGAATTGAGCCTAAACCTGAACGAATACTGGTTACGTTTAAGCCATTAAAGTAATAACCATTTTCAGCTGCTGATGAACCACCAAAGCTTGAAGCACCATTAAAACTTGCGCCGCCCGGTGCCGCTGTGCCTGGAGCTAACAAAGCAATACTTTCAAAGCCTGTATTAACTGGCATTGCTTTTAATTCAGCATCACTGAATGTTAGACCTGAAGTAGACGAGGCCATATCAACACGGCGAATGGCGGATCCCGTAACGGCAATACGCTCAATATCGCTACCTGCTTTGTATAATTGCGCGTCTAGAATAATTGATTGGCCAATAGTTACGGCTACATTTTCTTCAACTAATGGCTCAAAACCTTCTTTACTAATGGTTACATCATAAGTGCCCACTGGCACATTGCGCAGTAAATAGTCACCATCATTATTACTGGTAATGGTATACACTAAGCCTTTACTTTTATGTTTTAAAGTTATTGTAGCCCCTGTTAAATCGTTGCCAGCTTGTGCCACTACATGACCTTTAACAATGCTGCTACCATCAACTGCTTTTACTGTAGGAGTCATTATTAATGCAGCCGTCACAGCCGTTGCTAACAGCGATTTAATGCCTATTCCCCGAGTTTGCTTTTTATTATTTGTAAACATGTGAATGTTCCCTTGTTCCTGTTGGTTATATTGCCTATTTAACTTAGACGACAAAAAATATACACCTATTACATATTGTATACAATATTAAATATACACCTAATTCGTATTCATCTTTAAGCAACTGATCTTATTAATGAAAAATTCTTATGAACTTTCGACCCAACAGAAAGGATCTATTTATGGTGCTAATGGGAATAATAAAAAGGGGGGGGAAGGCATCACTTCTGTATTATTGCTGCTGGAAAGCTAAAGCGATGCCTAAAGTTATAAATTAGGGTTTAATAGCCGGTACTAGTTGCTAGGTATATTTTTTAATTACTTTTTTCACTTTCTAATTTTATCAGTAATTGTTTTATATCGTTTTTAGCTTTAACAATATGATTTTTTAGAAATTCACAGGCATTTTGACAGTCTTTTTTTCTGCATAACTCGAGTAAAGTACGGTGCTCTTCAGGAGCTTTTGTTAAACCGCCTGCCAATAAAATATGCATACGTACATAGCGCTCTGAGTTTTTGCTGTACATATCAACCAACTCACGGGTTTGTGGTCGCGCGGCGCGGCTGTATAATTTAGCATGAAACTGGCTGTTTAAATCGCCAGTGGCAAGGTGGGTATCGCCGGCATCCATGGCTCTTTCAAGCTCAGTTAAAATAAGCTCGGCTTCAATAAAGTCTTGATCAGTTAAGCTTTGTATTGAATGTTTTAATAGCTCGGCTTCAAGAAGTGCTCTGAGGTCAAAAATTTCGTCAATTTGCGACGCCGAAAGCTGTGTGGCAGTGGCTCCTTTATGAGCTTCAAAGTAAACCAGCCCTTCGGCTTCAAGTTGTAGCAAAGCTTCACGCACCGGAATTCGACTCACGTTTAGCTCTGTGGCTAATGCAGCTTGGCGTAGCGGATCACCCGCTTTTATTTCACCTGAAAGAATTTTTTCACGAATAGCTTCTGCTACAAGCTGAGTTCGAGTTTTATGTTCTATGGCCATAGTAATTTCTATAAATTGCATTTGATATACATTATACCTATAAAAACACGCATGCCAAGTTAGAATCCTTCACAATAAAGAGATAGCGGGAAATGCAATTTCCACTCCCGCTACAATTAACTAAGACTGATAGCAAATTGGTCGCAAAAATCTCAACATTGCATTTAACCCAACGGAAGTGCTACGTACATCTGTGGAGCTTGGAAATGGTCCACCATGGTTCATTGAGCCACATACTTCTACGCCGGTTGGCATTTGATTGTGTATTAAACGCCCTACTTTGTATTTCAGCTCTTCTATAACGTGTTCAGCTTTAGCTAAATCATCAGCGCTGTCATGCACACTTGCCGTAAGCTGCCCTTCAAGCGCTGCTACTAGTAAACTTAACTGCTCCATGCTTTCATAGCGAACCAATAAAGCGGCTGGGCCAAATACTTCTTCACGTAATGCAGGGGTTGCTAAATAGGTATCAACATTACAGGCAAATACATGGGCATTACCATGAAAGTCTTCTGTAAGTGCGCCTTTTGCAATAAGCTCTACGTTTTCGAGCTCACTGCGCTGGCTAACTTGCTTTTTAAAGGTCTTCACAATACCTGGGGTTAATAAAGTATCTGAGGCGGCTGCACTAATGCAGTTGGCTACCTCGGCTTCTAATTCATCACAGCCCGTTGGTACCAGCCATAAGCCAGGACTGGTACAAAATTGGCCATTACCCATTAGCATTGATTGGCATAGCGCTTCAGCCATAGCTTTACCTTCATTTTGAGCTTTTTTTGGTAAAACTATTTGTGGATTTATACTGCCGAGCTCGCCATAAAACGGAATAGGCTCTGAACGCTTGGCAATTGTTTCTTGTAGTAAACGTGCGACATTAAATGACCCCGTAAAACCAACAGCTTTAATAGCTGGCGCCGCGACTAATTGATGCGAAATATCGTAAACATCACTTTGCAGCACTGAAAATACACCTAGCGGCATATCACATTCTTTAATCGCAGCAAGCGCTGCACGAGCCATTAGCTCCCCTGTGCCTGGATGCGCAGTATGATTTTTAACAACCACTGGGCAGCCTGCTGCAAGTGCGGCGGCGGTATCCCCCCCGAGTGTTGAAAATGCATACGGAAAATTAGACGCACCAAATACAGCTACAGGCCCAAGCGGTAAGTAATTAAGCTCTGTACGAGGTTTAGGTAGTGGCGAGCGATTACTATCAGCTTCATCAATCAGCTTTAAACCTAGTGGTGAATCTGGGTTTTCACGCAGTGCACTGGCAAATGCTTTTAACTGATTAACCGTGCGCATTCGCTCACCTTGTAAGCGTGCCATAGGTAAATTGGTTTCTTGCGCTGTTTGCGTTAGTAAATCATCGCCAAGTGCTAAAATTTGCTCTGCAATACACTCTAAAAAATCTGCACGCTGACTAAAACTCGTTTTTCTGTACTCGATAAAAGCATTATCAGCAGCATCAACTGCCGTATTTAACTGAGTACTCGTTACATTAAAGTAGCGTGTCGATAATGGTTGATTTTTAGCCGGTGAAAAGGCTTGAAATTCACCTTGCTCAGCGCGACCTTGCCATTGTCCGGCAATTAGGCTTTGTCCTGTTAATGTCATGCTTTTCTCCTCGTTAAATTACTTGAAACCCATAGGCATATGGGTCGTCGTCATCTACTGTAATGGTGCTCGTTCCGGTTACCCGAGACCAGCCACGAATGCTAGGTAAAATAGCAGTTTGACCTGCCACTTCAGACACCTGCTCTATACAGCCAATAAACTGGCTGCCAATATAACTTTCATGAATAAATGCATCGCCTTGCTGCAATAAGCCTTTACTAAACAACTGAGCCATGCGGGCGCTAGTGCCTGTTCCGCATGGTGAGCGGTCAATGGCTTTATCTCCATAAAAAACCGCATTAGCCGCATCTGAGTTGGAATTTTTGGGTGAGCCAGTCCATAACACATGGCTAGCACCTTGAACGGTAGAGTCGAGCGGATGGATACATTGTATTTTGGTATTAATAGCATCACGCACTAATGGGCTGTATTTGAGTAATTGCCCTGCACTAAAATGTTCAATACCTTTAAAGTTGCCCTGTGGTTCAACAATAATATAAAAGTTACCACCAAAGGCGATATCAACCTTTAATTCGCCCAACTCTGGAATATTGATACATATAGACTGATGCGCTAAATAAGCAGGCACATTGTAAATTTTAACCCACTGCACTTTACCACCAGTCATTTCATAATTGACCTGAACTCGTCCTGCTGGCGTATCCAGTTTTAAAGTACCGGGGGTTTTAGCATGTAGCAAACCATGCTCTAAGGCGAAGGTAACAATACCCATTGTACCGTGACCACACATAGGTAAGCAGCCGGAAGTTTCTACAAATAAAATGGCTGCATCACCATCTTCGCTAGTAGGTGGGTATAAAAAACCGCCCGACATCATATCGTGACCTCTGGGCTCAAACATGAGCGCTTGACGGATCCAGTCATGGTTAGCTAAAAAGTCCTGGCGCTTTTCGCTCATGGTATTTCCCTGTAACAGGGGGTGGCCACTTGTTATAAGCCGCACAGGGTTACCGCAAGTATGGCCATCTATACAAAAAAATGTTCCTTTGCGCATCACTTAATCCAATTTAGGTTTATTTACATCAACACAATACGCTTTCGCAGTATCGTTAAGCGTTGATGAAGAAGTTTTTTCATTTACAACCAGTAGTTTAAAATCTGCTATAGCTTTTACTATAGCGCTGCCAACTAGTTGCCATGTAGAGTTAACTAACTCATCACTATTAAACTGAGCGGCTATTGCTGGGTTTACACCATGCCAATTGGTTTTCATTTGCCTATTCCGAACTGAATTTATGCTTGATATGATAAGTATATTGTATACAATAATCAATATCCTATTTTAATATTAAATTTATAGGTACACACCCTTAAAAGATTACAAATAACTAATTACACATAACTAATTGAAATTTATAACTAAAAATGAGTTAGAAAGAGCTTGTAGAGCTTTTTCTTACTACTTGTCAGTAAATACAATATCGATTTATTTTTTAAAAAACGTATAGCGTTTTACTTTTATCATCAGGGGAAGGTAATTTTGACCAATACAAGAACTCAAAGAGTCGCCGTGATCGGTGCCGGTGTAATTGGTATTTGCACAGCTTTACAGTTACAACAAGCTGGCTTTGCAGTGACGCTATACGATGAAAATGGCCTAGCGCAAGGCTGTTCAAAAGGTAATGCTGGGCACTTTGCCACCGAACAGGTATTTCCTCTAGCGCAGGTAGCATTATTAAAAAAATTACCTGCTATGCTTTTTAACCCATTAGGACCATTGCGCATTGATTGGCGCTATGCAATAAAAGCTCTCCCTTGGTTTTGGCAGTTTATTAAAAATATGCCTACTGCCAGATTTATTGCACATACACACGCTCTCAAAGCCTTAAATGAACATGCAATTCATGCTTATGAAAGATTATTAGCAAACTATCAACTGGGCCACCTGCTTACTAAACAAGGGAGTTTACTTACCTTTGAAAAAACCCCATTGGTTGATGTGCAGCGCACCTTGGCTATGTATCAAGCGCAAGGAATTAAAGTAAAGCTACTTGATACAAAGCAAGTACATGCTCTAGAGCCCAGTTTATCCGACAAAATAAAACACGCTTTATTATTTGAAGACGTTGCTCATAGTATTGAACCACATTTATTTTGTATCCAATTAGCGCAAAAGTTCAGTTTATTAAAAGGGCAATTTCGTCAACAGAAAGTAGTTGCTATCACGCCTAAAAGTGAAGGTTTTATGGTGAGTGATGAACAAGATAGTCTCAATTTCGATAAAGTCGTGATCGCAGCGGGTGCTTGGAGTGCCTCTCTCATCGAGCCGCTTGGATACACAGCACCTTTAGATACCGAGCGTGGTTACCACTGTATGGTTAATATTAACCATGGCCTAACACGGCCCGTAGCTTCCGCTGAACGGAGTCTTATCATGACCCCGATGAGTCAAGGGTTAAGAGTGGCAGGCACAGTGGAGTTTGCGGGTATAAATAGAAAGGCTAATAATAAACGTGCATTAGCTTTACTGCCCCATGCACAAGCGTTATTAGCTAGCCAGCCTCTTAGTGCCAAGACTACATGGATGGGCTGTAGGCCATCATTGCCTGACTCATTACCTATAATAGGCCAAGCCCCCAATCACAATAACCTGTACTTTGCCTTTGGTCATCAGCATTTAGGGTTGACACAAGGAGCCATAACTTCCGAGTTAATTACAGATTTGTGTCTCAATAAAGCCCCCTCCATAAATTTAGAGCCATATTCTATAAACCGGTTTATGCGCTAATTCTTTAAAAATTATAATTAAACAAATACATAGGAGAACCTAATGATGACCAAAGGTATTGGTACTCAAACGAAAGAACAAGCACTTGCTAGTCTTTCCAATATGACTCGCGATTTAATTCCCATTCAAGCTGATGAGCATCTAGCCCGTATTGCCCGTGCTCAAGAGTATATGCAAGCCAATAATATTGATGCAATTTACTTAAATGCAGGGACTAACCTTACTTACTTTACGGGTATGCGCTGGTACGCAAGTGAGCGCATGGTCGGTGCTATTTTACCCGCGAAGGGCGAAGTACAATATATAGCCCCTGATTTTGAAATTGGCTCTCTCAATGGCTTTAAAGTTATAGAAGGCCCAATTCGCGGCTGGCTTGAACACGAAAGTCCTTATGCATTATTTGTCAAAGTGCTCACCGAAATGGGCATTGCTGAGAACGGCACTGTAGGGATTGACGAAAGCGCGCAGTTTTTCATTTTCGATGGCATAAATAAAGCGCAAACAGGCTTAAACCTCGTTAATGCACAGCCTGTTACAGCTCATTGCCGCATGCATAAGTCAGCCAATGAACTAATGCTAATACAGCGTGCGATGGATATGACCTTAAAAGTTCATCAGGCCACAGCCAGCATGCTATATGAGGGTATAAGCACAACTGAGGTAGAAGAATTTATTAAACAAGCGCACAAAAAAGTTGGCGCGCCTGGTAACTACTTTTGCATCGTTTTGTTTGGCCTCGCGACATCATTTCCTCATGGTGTCAAAGAGCCACAAATTCTTAAAAAAGGAGATATGGTTTTAATTGATACTGGCTGTAAAGTACACGACTACTTATCAGATATAACTCGCACTTACGTATTTGGTGAAGCTACAGACCGCCAACGCCAATTTTGGAATTATGAAAAAGCCGCACAAATGGCCGCTTTTGATGCAGCTCAAACAGGTCAAAGTTGTGAGAGTGTCGACAACGCTGCCCGCTCTTACTTAGCAGAGCAAGGCCTTGGCCCTGAGTATCAAACACCTGGCTGCCCACACCGTACCGGTCATGGTATAGGCTTAGACATCCATGAATGGCCTTACCTAGTCGGCGGCGATAAAACACCTCTAGCCGCAGGTATGTGCTTTAGTAATGAGCCAATGCTAGTTGTACCTGGTGAATTTGGTGTGCGTTTAGAGGATCACTTTTATATTACTGAAAATGGTCCAAAGTGGTTCACTGAACCCGCTCATAGCCTCGAAAACCCATTTGGGTTATAAGATAAATATACTCATTGCTGCACGGCGAATACTTACCGTGCAGCTAATTAGTACTTGAACATTAGGCTTGCGCAATCTCACCCTTTCAAGGGCGAGTCAAGCAAGAGGTAACTAGTCTTTTTTCTGACTTAAAGCGCGTGAAGTTTTTACGGCTCTTTCACTTGGCGGTGTGTTTTGATTT
>NZ_JAKGAW010000075.1:0-13293 GCF_021532475.1 Pseudoalteromonas sp. APAL1
GTTTCGCTCGCGCGGAGAAAATTGCGATACTGAGAAAAAATCGATCGCAACCATCTTAAATGGTTTCAAACTAAGAACATACCCAAGACAATTTATTAAAAATTAGTTTTCACACAGTCTGTGCCAAAAGCTGACAAGAGGCCAGCAAATTCATAGAGTACGTTGCAAGAGTATCCCAAGGCGTAATAAACCAGCTAATTTATCCGCTTACAGAGAAGTCTTTGATATCTGATTCGAGATCCTTAATTTGCCCACTTATTTTCTTGCGGAATGCAAAATCTATTTGTTCTGGCCTCATTCCTTTCAGGTTATAACCAAAGTATTTGGCTAGCATTTTGCCTTTGTCTTCAACTGAGGAAGTGTCAAAGTTAGGTATATATTTTGTTTGCCTTTTTCTATGTAATATTTCATGGAAGGATTTAACAAACTTTTTAGGCTTTATGTCAACGTTAAATCGCTTGCATAATTTACTTACGAAATGATCCAACTTATGTAGCGTTTTTTCATCATTTATCTCTGAATAAAAAAACAACCAACCTTTACATTTATCTTCAAAAATACAGCCTGTAATTCTTAAATCTAAGCGCCACGTTAAGAACTCTTTACTTTGCTTCGTAGAATATTTAAAACTAGTAAATAACCCAACTAAAGATTCTTTAAGCTTTTCTATGCTTCCGCTTTTTACTGAAACTTTGTTACCATCAAATTTATAACCTAAATAATCAAACCCATCGGATACCTCAGCAATTTTCGATTTATGTGGCATCTCTTTCGGACAATGTATCACTAAATTATGCTCTGAGTATTTTTGAATTACACTCTCTGCAATTTTTTCAGCATCCTCAAAATCACACAAAATCAAGATATCATCGACATATCTAAAGCTTAAAGAGCTAGGTATGTTGCTAAGGTATTTATCTAAGTCTTGCAGATAAATGGCCGCTAAGATATTCGAAATAGATAAACCTTGAGGCACACCTATTTCAGATTGTTTGTCATCTTTTTTTGATAGGGTCACAGTGGGAGCTTTGATTGCTGAAAACAAGACCCCCGTTATATCAGGGTGCAATCGCAACCTTTTATTCAGCTGTTTTTCAAGTAATTTATGTTCTACTGATGGGTAAAAATTAGATACATCAAGCTTTACATAACCATTATACATCCCTGTTTCTATACCTGATTTTATTTTTCTTATGACGTTTTGGGGTAATTCGAAATTAACACTTTTGCCAAACCTGTTTTGCAAAAAATCGCACATAGCTCTTAAGGCTATTCTATCCCTTACTGTGGGGATAGATATTTCGCGCGGAGGCTTTCCTCTTCCTTTGCTGATTAAGCTAAGTTTATATTTAGTAAAATCATAGCTACCATCTTTCATCTTTCGAGAAATAATTTTAATTTGCTCTTTCTGCTGCTTTCGAAATGTATACTGATTGATATTGTCAATACCAGTACCGCCAGAGTAAATTATTACTTCATGAAAAATCCGAGTTAAATTTTCTTCGGAAAAAAAGTTATCGAATTGTTTTCTGATATTTATCATTATTAACTACACCATAGCTCTGCTAAAAAACGAACGCATTTCGCAATAAAACTTACTATATTATTTCCGTTTAAAAATATGGTGATGAGAATAGGAAGTAGATATAGAAAAGAAATATATAATTTACGATATTTACGATTCTTTAGAGCTATATCGATCTGATATTGTGTGGGGTGCGGTTTCACTTTTGCTTTGTCAGTCGCAGACATAAAAGTATCATACAAAGCTTCTGGGTAATCTACTGGTGCTTGATTTTCACATTTATTGAGTGCTTCCTCATACTCCTTTGCAAGCTCTAAGCATGATGTTTGGTTTTTTTCATGCTCACAGGCTCTAACGTAAAGAGTTTTAAGATACTCGTAATTCTCTTTAACTGACGCTGCTCGTTCTTTATAAGATAAGCCATTAATAAACCCCGAAACCACAAGAACTAAAACAGAGTATATAAGCCAATATTTGTTCAAGTTAGTATCAGTATCTGCATTTAGGTAATGAATAGACACTGCCACGGAATAAAATGAATACCAGAAAAGAATTACTTGAGAATGAAAGGCGTTAGATAGTAGTCGTCGTTCAGTACGAATTCTTGTTTGACGCGTCCACCATATATTATCTGAAAGCAAATGATTATCCTTAATTTAAGTGCCAAAGGAGTTATAAGTTATCAAGAGTTAACGCCCTTCCTTGTGTTAGGGCAAGCTTTAGTTGCTTAACTAAAACTAAAAGCAATTACTTGCTTTTCAAAATTACGTTCACTCATCTCTGAGTGGGTGATAGAGCATACCACCACTCCTGAGGCACTACATTAGATTAACCCCATAACCACATATTATCAATAGGATTTGTCTCAACAACTAGAGAATCAACAATATCATTCCCTACGTGAAAGGGCAAAAGGGGTCAAGCCGCTTACTTGATAATATAAAGAAAGCGGAGATCTGCTTCTTGCTTAAAGCAGACCTTTAAAGCAATTACGTTAACTCACTTTGGGGCAGTAACGAGTTATGCCTGATGTCAGCTATTGGACTTTAGCCGAACTTTGGTATGGATGGTGGATTAGCTCTTAGTTGCCTTTCATTTGAAGCTATAACCAAGAAGTTAAATATTGATAAATAATAAACAGTATATAAACAGATAAAAGCCCAGCTTTACTGGGCTTTGCACTCTCACAATTTAATGCTTTTTCATTTTACTCATTTCGGCATGACAACTTTGAATTGTCAGCAGGGTTTTTGATAACGCGGCTTCACAATCATGTGGCTGTGGTTTTTTAAGCGCGTGCTTGATTTCGGCTAGTGTTTTATCTTCAACTTCTTCAAGTTCACTAACATAGGTGGCGTTTTTGTCGGCACCGAGTTTAGTGATTACTGATGTATAAGCTTTACGTGCTTCTACAGCAAAATCAGAGCCATTTTCGCGCTCGCCATTTTCGTTAATAGCATAAGGTTGTAAGCGCTCAACACTTACTTTACGCGCATCTATCATGCGTTGAAATAAGGCAATTATGCTTGGGTCGGTTACTTTTTCCTGTGCTTTTTCATAAAAATCGATACCGCTATTCATAACTTGGATGATATCTGCAATATGATGAACGTCTTGTCCTTGATGAGTATTCATAATGACCTCTTTTTGAATATTAAAAACAATGCAATTAGATACTTGCAAAGCATATTCCAGTTCATCACTTAAATATAAAGTTATTGTATTTCAGTTGGTTATTGGTTTTTCGCGGGAGGAGGGTTACTGATAAGCTAAGCTAACACTTTGCTTATCAGCAATAATTACAATTTGGTTGGTAAAATCTTACTTAAGCTCGTCGGCTACTTCTGCAACCTTTTGGCGTAACCAAATATGGCTTGCATCACGGTGTAATAGCGGGCTCCAAATCATATCGAGCTCAAACGGCGGAATAGGGAATGGCGGCTCAAGAATTTTCAGGCCCGGATCATCTAAATAAATATTTGCGGCTTTTGAAGGCAACGTTGCAACCAAGTTTTGTTCTTTCGCTAAGTGAATAGCAACGTGGTAATTACGGGTAAAGGTGGCAATATTACGGTGTTTACCAAAGTGAGCGAGCGCTTCATCGACCCAACCTAGCTTTTGCACATCTTTAGGGTCCATACCAACGCCCACACCAAAGCCTGTTTTACTTACCCAGATATGACGCGCTTTTAAATAGCTGTCGAGGCTAAAGTCTTTGATAATCGGGTTATCTGCTTTCACTAAGCAACAAAAGCTGTCTTTCCAAATTTGCTTATAGTGAAACGATTGCGGTAAGTTTTCAAAGCGGTTGATAGCCATATCTACCTTACCGTTTTCAACATCGTGGAAGGTTACATCACTTGGGGTCAAAATATCGAGTGTGGTATCAGGGGCTTCTTCGTGTAATTTACTTAACAAGCGTGGGGCAAGGGTACTTGCTGCATAGTCACTGGCCATGATGCGAAAAACACGTTTACTTTGTGATGCCTCAAACTCGCGGTTTGGTGCAAGTGTTTCTTCAAGGGTCATTAATATGCCGCGGATCACTGGCTGTAACTCTTTTGCACGCTCTGTCGGTACCATACCCTCACTGGTACGCACCAAAATTGGGTCGTTAAATAAATTACGTAAGCGTTTTAAGCCATTACTCATTGCTGGCTGGGTAATGCTAAGCTGGTTAGCTGCTTTGGTTACATTACATTCCCTGAGAAGAGTATCTAGGTAAACAAGTAAGTTTAAATCTATTTTACTAATATTCATTCTGTGTCCTTGGTGTTTACCAATAATGGATAAATCGTTGTGCAGCAGGGTATGGGTAAATATGGCTTACGACACCTTGCTTAAAGTTGTATTGTGCTTGTCGCCAATAGGCTGGATCTTCAAGCTCTGGGTGTGTACTCAATAAGTATTGCTTATACACCGGGTTTGCTGTCACAAAGGTACATAATTGCTCTGGAAACACATCTTGTGGTGCCACAGAGTAGCTTTGCTCATTGGTTAGGTAATCATCGTACGTTTTGGCCTTAGGTAAGGCACGAAAATTCATATCGGTTAGATACTGAACTTCATCGTAGTCATAAAAAATAACGCGATTATGTTTACTCACCCCAAAGTTTTTCAACAGCATGTCGCCTGGGAAAATATTAACGGCGATCATTTCTTTTAAGGCTTGGCCATATTCTTCTATTGCCTCAAAAGCTTGTTGCTCACTGGCATTTTCAAGATAAAGATTTAACGGTGTCATCCGTCTTTCAATATATAAATGCTTGATGATTAGCCATTCGCCTTCAATAATCATCGAAGAACCAATCGTTTTATGTAACTCTTCAAGTAATTTACTATCAAATCGAGCCAGTGGAAATACGACGTTCGAATACTCTATGGTATCGGCCATGCGACCAACACGGTCATGACTTTTTACTAATTGGTAGCGTTTTAATACGGTATCGCGGCCAAAGGGTTTGCTTTCACCAAAGGTATCTTTAATTACTTTAAATACATAGCCAAACGAGGGCAGGGTAAATACCATCATTACCATACCTGGTGTACCGGGGGCTATAACGAGCTGGTCATTTGAATGATCTAAATGACTTAAAAACTCACGATAAAATTCGGTCTTACCTTGTTTATGAAAACCTATGGCGTTGTACAGCTCTGCCAGTGTTTTATTAGGCATAAGCTGATTTAAAAAGCGCACTAACGCAGATGGTGCATGGGTTTCAACCATAAAATAAGCGCGCGCAAAACCAAAGATAACCCGCATTTGTGATGATTTGGTAAGTAGGGCGTCAAGGTATAGGCCTTTGTCTTCGTGGTGCAATACCGCAATAATAAATGGCTGTACGCCACTTTCTGACACCACGCGACCAACAATATAAGCGGCTTTGTTACGGTAAAACGGTGCTTGCAGTATATCAAAGCGCATTTGCCATGCTTGATGATGTGTATCGGGTGCTTGTTTATAAAACGCCTTAACGAGTAAACGAATATCGCGTTCTAAATCAACAAAGGGCGCTTTAAAATCAAACTGATTTATAATTTTGCGAATAGTAGGTCTTAAACCATCCACAACCGGGTGGTAACTACGGTATTCGGCTTCCATTGGCAATGCTGGGGCATCTGCTAGCGTTGCTTTTACAAATATAAAGTCATTATTAAAATAACGGCGATGGAATAAACGACAAAAAACTGAGTTGTAAAAGGTTTCGGCGAGTTCTGCTTGAGGGTGAAAGCGCAAAAATTGCTGATAAAGTTGTTTGGTTTCAAGCCAGCAGGTTTGGTCTAAGGTAATAATTTGCTGTTCATTAAGCGATTTGAGCTTAGCAATGGTTTCGTTAACCCGATCATCGTAATGGCTAATTCTGAGTTTGCTTATTTCATTTATTTTTTGCCAATCACGCTGTGCAAACGCGAGTGGCGCTTTAGCAGTAATTGCTTGAAAGAGTTTATAGTGATTGCGAAACCCAGATAAAATTAACTCTGCAATGTGTTGTGGCTGCATATAAACTCCTTACTTATACCAACATAGAGCAATAACTCTATAGGTGTTAAGAATATGTTATTTATTCTTTAAACCCAATAGTAAAGTGTATTTAATTATATCGAGCGAGTTTTTTCTCTAAGTTTACGATTTTTTTGTTAATGTTTTTCACGTCTCGCACGTATTGCTTATTAATTGCTTTAAGCTGTTTATTTATGTCTTTGTTAATTTCTTTCGCTTTTTTATCTGACAACCTTTTATTTAAGCGTTGTTCTTGTTGATATTGCGCTCTATCTCTATCGCGACTCAAAATATCTAAACGATACTTATAACTACGGATCTCTGCTTCGAGATCTCTAATAATTTGCTGGCGCTCTAATTCATTCAGCTCTTTAACATAATTATTAGGTGCTTTAATGTCGGGATCGGTAACGTGGATTTTGTGCTTGGTTGCACGGTTACCGCAGGGGTATTCACTAAAAACGGTGCCTCTGTCTGTGACGCACTTATAGTATTCAGTTGTTGCAGCAAGTGATGAAAGGGAGCAGGTCAACAAACAAACTATTATTGAAAAAGTGATTATAGTTTTCATGACATCCATGTCTCCTAAATCAGTAATAGGGCTGTGTGTGGGTATATTTAAAACTAGCTCGTAATAATGATTTATCAATAATCACTAAGGCGTATAACGTTTTAGTTTTTTAATACTTTGCACCAAAAATGGGACATCAAGTCTTTGCTCAATCGCAAAACCTTGTGCAGCAGAAATATTTTTAAAATTACCATCAGAGTCAATCAGAGTAATTCGGTCTTTCTTAAAGGCAATGAAAACATCTTGAGAATAGTTAACACCGGTATCATCATGGCGTTTATATAGGTTGCTTCCTAGCATAGTTTGCTTTGCGAGCGTATTACAGCTGAAATAATGGCCAACACTTGTGGCAATGATATCGCTTGGTTGGATAAGACCATCAGTTTGCACCACTTTTTTGTCTGAACTGTATAAGCGTGAGGCAGTGACAATACCATTGCTGTTATTAGCTAAACTAAAGGCAAAAACGGCATTTGCTGCTTCACGTGGGCGTGTAGTTTCATCCGCGCGAATAAGACGAATAGCCGGATTTATATCTTCGTTGTTAATAAATTCGAATTGTTCAAAACCATTAATTTGTATTGAGCGATTATCAGCAAGCCAAACAGGGAGTTGCTGTTTGTCTAGAATCGGGGCTTTGTAAAATGCTGGTAGGCCGTACACTAAACTAAATAACGTGTCTTCAGCTTCGATAGGTTGTAAGAACAAGTCTGTCTTACGCAGTGCAGGTTCAGTGCTAACAAATTGCTCAAGAGCGTTATTGTTTTCAAATACCAAAATATCGATTGTGGCACTTGAGTCAGCCTTACATTCAGCAAGAGGAGTAGGTGCTAAGTAATCTATGTTGTGTGGGTCTAATCTAACATCATGCGCTTCTTTATAGCTTTCGATATCTAGTAAATCATTTTTAGCTAATAAGCTTTTTGCCGTTGTTGGATAAGACAATGGCAATACATTATCTTGTTTAGTGATGTCGAACTTTAAGTTGGCATCAGCCCAAATATGAATGCTGTGGCTCAGTGCAAAACACACTAGAATCGTGCTTGTCGCATAACGCGGAAATTTATATTGCTTTAAACGTGCTAAGTGGTGCCATGTATAGTTACTTACTAATAACTGAAACGCTAAAATTAACAGCACAATACCACCCGCTAGAATCGTGGTAAGAGCAGGTGAGCTTGTTAAGCGGTGCCAAAGCAAAGACACAATTTCGGGTAGTGCAGATGTATTTAAGTGATAACCCAAGTTGAAATACACATAGGCATCAAGTGTCAATAATGAAGCACCAAGCGTTGCGATAATAGCCGCCATCCCTCGGATATGCCGAGGGTATGGAAACACTAAGCTTAATGGAAATATCGTCAAAACAAAGGCAATAAAAGTAATAAAGCTGGTGTGGCTTAACCAAGTTACGAGCATGTATAAATAGCCCATAAAGGTGGTTGGTGCACTGTCTGCAACTAAGTAGCTTAGGCTAATAAATAGCACTAAGCCTATGTTTGCAAAGGTGAACCAATGTCCCCAACTTAGAAGCTGACTTACTTTTGATGAGAATTGACTTTGTTGCGATAAATTCATAAATCTTATTTAACCGACTGAGCTAATGCTTTGGCGAAATTGTCGGCAACCGCTTGTCTTTTCTCTGATGGTACATGCTCTTTTAAAATATGCGTGATAGAATTTCCTAAACACATAAGGCTTAAATCAACAGGCGCTTTGTGCTCTGTTAGTACATCGATCAGCTGATCAACGATTTGTTCTACTTGCTCATTAGAATATTTTGATATGATAGGCATCAGTTGGTTCGGTAAAAAGAGTTATATTCCCGTATTTTAACACCAGAGGCGTGAAAAACAAAGATGACAATAGATGTTAAAAAATTAGTCGTTCATTATGTAGACAAAAAAGATGACGACACAGATATTCATTTACGCAATGATGAGATGGTTGTTAACGATAAAGTAGCCGTTTTTATTGAACAGCTACACCATGCATACAATGGTAAGCCGGGTAAAGGTTATTGCGCATTCAGTGGCGAGAAAAACAGTATTGTTGCATCAGCTATGCAAAGCTACCGTAATAACGAGCTTGGTTTTTGGCACATGACAGAGCAAGCGACAAATGTGCTAAAAGAAGAGCTAAATAAGTATGCCTTCAACGAAACGGGTTATTTAGTTTTTTGCCATTATCAGTATGTTGCGAGTGACTTTTTGTTAATTGCCATGATTAATATTAAAGAGCACTACTCAATTACTTCTGAGCTTGATCTAGCGTCATCACGTCATTTAGATATTTCGCGTATGCAATTAGCTGCACGTGTAGATTTAACAGCGTGGGATGCGCAACCAGAAGATAATCGCTATGTGTCGTTTATTAAAGGTCGTGCCGGTCGTAAAGTAGCAGACTTCTTCTTAGACTTTTTAGGTTGTGAAGAGGGCATTGATCCGAAACAGCAAAGCCAAGTTATGCTTAATGCCGTAGAAGATTACTTATCTGAGCAACAATACGATAAGTCAGAAAAAGATGAGCTACGCAAACAAGTTTTTGATTACTGTAATGATTGTGTGACTACAGGTGAAGATGCCAATGTTAAAGAACTTTCGGCGACATTATCAAAAAGTGACGACAGCCCATTTGAAAGCTTTTGCCAAGAACAAAATTATGACTTAGAAGAGTCGTTCCCTGTTGATAAGAAAACAGTTACCAGCATGGTTAAGTTTTCAGGTATGGGCGGCGGTGTCAGTGTGAGCTTCGAACGAAAACATTTAGGTGAGCGAGTTACCTACAACGAAGCAACAGACACACTTGTTATTAAAGGTATTCCACCTAATCTTAAAGACCAGTTACAGCGCTTTATGGAGCAAGAAGAAAGTTAATCTGACTCAAGCTTCAAGCGATAAGCTGAGAGAGAATAGTTTTTAGCCCAGCACTTGCTGGGTGTTTTATTTTTTGGGTACTTAAATCACTATTACGTACAAGGAAGAAACATTACACCACTATAGTTTTGTAGCGGCAAATAGTTGAAAGGATCTGCTAGATACTGTCAGCCTTTTCAGAAAAATTTTTAGAGTGGTTAAGTGAAAAGAGTATTTAAATTTTCCCCTAATCATTAGAGGTTGTAGAATAAAATTAAATTAATTCTTTATAGCTAATATTAAATTTTTTTTATTTTTTAATGTGGCTGGGGGTTTATAGTTAATTATAAATAGATTATTTTCAGATTACGATTAATTGCTGATGAGATGGGTGTAAATGGAAAGTTATATCGCAATTTTAATTTCGGCTGGGTTCACATCGATAATTGGTAGTATTGCTGTGATTGTCAACTTTCGAATTAATCAAAGGAATAGGAAAATAAATAACACATTACAGTTGGCTAAAGATTTTGATCAAGATCATTCATTTGTTCAGGTTAGAATGTTCATGTGGGAGAAGTTTTTAGACTTACCTAAAAATAATTATGATTGGGAAGACTTAATTATTGAGTATCAATCTAATGAAAAATCATCAGAGTTAGTGAATATTACAGATAATGATTTAATAGCACTAAATAGAGTCGCAGCTTTTTATAAAATGATAGCTGGATTAATAGAAAACAATGAAGTTGATATAAAGCTTCTACGCTCTTTGTTTGGTTACAATTATAATAGGTTTTGGCAACCTTTAAGAGATAAATTCGAAACTCATACGAATAAAAATGATAGGCCATTGTTTGTTAAAATTCCTGAGCTAGAGGATTGATTTTGAGCTTATGCTATAAATAGGTATTGTAGAATTTATAGCAATTAAGAAAGAGAAGTGATTAGGAACATAAATGAAACTTGCCCAGCTAAATATTGCACTAGCTAAATATCCATTAGATGTGCCAAAAATAAAAGATTTTGTTGATAATCTCGATTTAATAAATGGCGTTGCTGAAAGTAATGCAGCTTTTGTATGGTGATTGAAAGATAAACCAGCTGATGCCACTAATATTAAACTATTTGATGATCTGAATATGATTATCAATATGTCTGTGTGGGAAAGCGCTGATGATCTAAAAATCTTTATGTTTCGCACTCACCACAGAGATTTTATGCACAGAAAAGGTGAATGGTTTCACCGTTTAGAATAAGATAGCTATGTTTTATGGTGGATTGAAGATAACCATATTCCAACCCCTCACGAGGTATTAGAAAGATTGCAATATCTGCGAGAAAACGGTGACAGTCCTCATGCTTTTATATTTAAAAGTAATTTTATGGCTGAAGATCATAGAGGGTAAATGACTCTTTCATTTAACACTGCAAGATTAAATGTCATTGAAGTAAATTCTAATGCAGCTAAATCAGAGCGTACTGCTCTAGTTAAAGCTTTACCTTCGATATTAACCCCCGCTGTAGTTGCAAATTTACCGAGTTATTTTCAAGGCATAGAATCTAAATTAGCGGCTGAGGAGTGGCTTAATACAATGCTTAAAGAATGCCATTTATTAATGCTGCAGTCTTCTGAAAGTGAAATTATAGGGTTCTTGTTCATATATAGCGATAACCCAAATGCCCACATTGGTTACTTATTAGCTGAGCAATATTGGGGGAAGGGCCTTGCATTTGAATTACTGCATGGCTTTATCAACTTGGCTTACACCCACCCACAATGGCATAGGCTTATCGCTGGTGTTGATAAATCAAATACCGCGTCAGTTAAGCTTTTAAATAAACTTTCATTTATTCAGCAAGATGAAGTGGTAAATGATATGTTGTTTTATGAATTTGACTTACGCAAAGAGCCTTTTGGAGAAGAGTAACGATGACTTACAAAGCAGTTAACTTTAAAGATAAGTTTTCTAAATTTACTGAACATTGGTCGCCACGGGTCATTGCCGAAATGAATGACTATCAATTCAAACTCGCTAAAGTTGAAGGAGAGTTTGTTTGGCATGATCATCCTGATACTGATGAAGTATTCATAGTTATTGAAGGGATACTTGAAATTGAGTTTAGGGATGGCGCCGTGACTTTGGAAGCTGGTGAGTTATTTGTAATTCCTAAGGGTGTTGAGCATAAACCAAAAGCAAACAGCGAATGCAAAATAATGCTTGTTGAACCCAAAGGGGTTGTAAATACAGGTAATGCGGGTGGGCAATTGACTGCCACAAATGATGTATGGGTGTAGCGATAATTTCGATATCAGGTTCAGAACTGTAAGAATTAAACCTTAAAAAAGCTACGCATCTTAGTGTTTTTGTGCTTTTACTATTTGGCTTATACTCGTGTTTTTATTTCAGGTAATATATAAAAATCAGCCAATTTGGATCTCAACTAACAAGGCACTAGTGGCATAACGATATATTTTAAGCTTGTGCGGTGATCCTAGTTTTTAACTTAAGTATGGAAAAAGTAATGACAATAATTGCATTTCTAGTTAATTCATTTACCGCAGAGGGAACAGGTGGCAACCCTGCAGGTGTGGTATTAAATGCTGACAATCTTTCAGATACAGAAAAATTGAAGATTGCAAAAGAAGTTGGCTTTTCAGAAACTGCATTTGTAGCCCAAGATCATGAAGTTGACTTTGCAGTATCATTTTTCACGACAACAGAAGAAGTTGATTTTTGCGGCCATGCAACACTTGCGGTGTTCGCTACGTTTTATGAAAAGGGTTTATTAAAACCAGGTTATTATACTCAGCGAACAAAAGCGGGTTTGTTAGGCGTCACAATTGCCGAAGACGGCAAAATTACTATGGAGCAAGCCTTGCCAAAATATCTTGGTGGCTTTTCTTATAGTGACCTAGCAGGCTTATTAGGGCTTGATGAAACTATACTTGCAGCAACAGGTTTACCAATTGACATAATAACCACAGGCTTGCCTGATATTATCGTTGCTGTGCCTAATGGCTACTTAGATAAAATGACTATTGATGAAGCAGCGCTGAGCGAATTTTGTCAACAACATAAAGTGATCGGTGTTCACGCATTTGAGCTTTTAGAGAGCGAAAGTGGGCTAACAGCAAGTTGTCGTAATTTTGCTCCTTTGGTTGGTATACCTGAAGAATCAGCAACGGGGAGTGCCAATGGTGCGCTTGCTTGCTATTTAACTAAACATGTATTTGTTCAGCAAGAAAACCATTTTCAGTTTGAACAAGGTCGAGCAATGGGCTGTCGCTCACATATTTCTACAAGTGTTTACTCGGATGAGCAGGGCGTGAGAAAAGTGTTAGTGGGCGGATACGCCAGTGCCATCGGCTCACAAAAAATCGAGATTTAGTGAACATCTAAAACAAAAAAGCCGCGTTTCATAACGCGGCTTTTTTATATAGCTATCAACTAGTCGGCAGATAATGTTTTCGTCATTTCTGCTCGCGCTCTACCTGCAGGTTTTACTGAACCTGGGCGTAGACCACTATCAGGAATAGCGTCACGTTTATCATGTGCCATAGCCGCCGGAGTAGGTTGTGGCTCGCTGTCTGCAACTGGCGCTGGTTTTGCCATTGCTGCGCTTGCTGAACCTTTAACTAACATTGTTTTTTCATTGTTAGGTGTTGGTTTAGCTTCTTCAGCTTTAACTGGCTCTTCAGCTTTTACTGGCTCTTCAGCTTTTACTGGCTCTTCAGCTTTTACTGGCTCTTCAGCTTTTACTGGTTCTTCAGCTTGTACTGGCTCTTCAGCTTGTGCTGGTTCGTCAGCTTTAACTGGCTCTTCAGCTTGTACTGGCT
>NZ_JAKGAW010000076.1:0-12707 GCF_021532475.1 Pseudoalteromonas sp. APAL1
GGCAATCGTAAGACTAGCCGAGTCAAAAGCTCGACTAGCGGTGTCCAACGAAGCGTCAAAAAAGAAAGGTTAGTAGCTTAGGCTATTATCTTGGAAGCTCGATGCCTTTAGGCGCGAGTAGTTCACAGAACTAGACAACGAATTAGCCTAACAAGTCCAAAGCTTTAAGCCTCTCTCGTGCTATAAGGTATCTTGCACGAACGTCATCAATTTGCTGTTGAGTTAATTTATTACCGAAAGTACGAAGTCCACCATCCTTATCGTCATGATGAATTCCAAATGCGCACTTAAGGTACTCCATAAGTAGCGGTTGAGCATCCAAGTAAGAGATGGAATTCATAGCCTGAGAAATTTTGTTAGCCTCAGCCCATTCCCCTTTATTTACATACTCCTGCATCGTCACACTCGCTTTTGGAAAGATACAACCTACACCTGTGATCCCGCCACATGCTCCTGCTAGTCCGGCATGCACAGTGACAGTGTCTACACCTGCCAAAATTTTTGCATCTTTGTTTTCTAGCATTATCGTCTCAATGATTGAAACATCTGACGTCGATATTTTTAACGCAGTTACTTCAGGAAGCGCAGCAAGTTTTTTAAGAAGCTCGGTTGAGAGCGCATGGTAGCCAGCTGCATCTGGGTTGTTATAAGGCATAATTGTAATGCCAGCCTCTTTAGCGGCTGTTGCACAAAGCGCATAATATGCATACATATCTTCATCACTAGGTGCTTCTTTGGTTTTTGGTGGCATAACCATGACAGTATCTACGCCAACAGATGCAAGTTGCTTTACAATTTCAGCTATTTCTTCTTTCGTTTCTGCCGCAGCACCACTGATCAGTGGCACACCGTATTCTTTTGCAACATCAGAAAGAGCTTCAAGTAAAGAAAGACGCTGATCAACACTTAGATAACTATTTTCACCTAATGTGCCTGAGCCAACAAGCCCCCCCATTCTACTACCGCCTTTCCCTTGTACTTTTAAAATTTCTGCAGCGTATTTCTTTGTTGTATCAAAGTCTATTTCAAATGATCCAGATTCAGACTCTTTTAGCCATGTGAATACGGCCGGCATAACTGAAAAGCGCCAATCTGTGTTCGTTGTTTTCATCATATTTCCTGTGCTTAAAGGTAACTCCTATAAATATTAACACAAATAGAATATTGTATACAATATTCTATTTGTGTTAATTCTCTTGTAATTTGTGAAGCTTAAGCAGTGGTGATTAATTTATGCCATAGTGTGATTAGTCTGGTGAACTGAATTAAACAGTGCCAATTATTGGCACCATTTACCTTGCTTTTGAGCAATTAGTAATAAGTGTGCTGCGCTCCATGAAAAGTTAGGCGCTCCTTGTTGCTCACCATTAAGCGGATTATAATTCTCACGTATTGGCGCATTAGAAAGCAAACCATTGGCATGATTTAATAGCTTTTCACTTAATTGCTGAGCTTGTTTGCAATAACCGTAATGACTCATACCTACTAACCCAAAGTAAGCTTGATCAAGCCATACTCGTCCACGCCAATATATATCCGCACCGAAAGCCGGATTAGTCAGCGCAGCACTGCCAAGCGGAACGTAAGTATTAAACTCATTGTTATCAAGCATTGTTTTTACCACATCACTGGCCTGTTCCATACTCGCTACTTGATTAAACAACGGTGACCACCCTTCAGGACCTTTGCCTCTTTTTACTAAAGTCCTCCCAGCGCAACCATTCGCTAAGGGGGTATCTGCTATTTCAATGTCGTAGTAGAAGCCTGTATTTTTATCAAACATGCACCGATTGATATAATCCCTTAACTGAGCGGCTTGCCTTAAAAAGTAACTTGCTTGGTGCGGTAACTTAAGCTGCTTCGCTATTTTACTTAAATAACGGTTATCAGCAGCCATATAAGAGGCTTGATCCACAGATTCTTGCAATAATGAATACCCAACTAATGTACCTGTATCATTACGATTTTCTGCAAAACCAACGTGCCAGTCACCACGAATCCCGCCGTTTTTTATATAACGATTTAACTGTTGATTATTTATAAAACCAAACACAGCAGCATCATCACGACCAGATTCCCAAGATGCGGCTGTTTGTGCCGGAACTTTAATTTCTAAGGTTGCTTCATCGTTTAGGTAAGTCCTATAGTTTTTTAAGCCACTTCTTGTTCGCCAACCTGCCGAGGTTTTTACATTAAATAATAACTTGCCGTCACGAGTATTATGGGCTTTATCAACCGTGGCACCATACTCTGGCACACCGTTTTTATTATGATCACGATTGCGTAGCCACCATCCACGATAAGCAACTAGTTTAGGGTATATGTGCGCGAGCCACTGAGTATCGCCTGTATTTTCAAACACCTGCCACACAGCCCAAGCTGCCAAGCTTGGCTTAGTATTACGCTCATTCCAATTTGTGCCGTCCCCACCGCGTTTTGCACTAAAATTATAGGCCACTAAGTCAGGTATAAATCCAGCATCCCATGGCCTGACAGCATCGTTTGGCGTTATTTGATGCTCAAACACAGCATTCAAATTTTGTTTAGCAAGCTCTGGATTAAATGTTACCAGTGCATATGCCTGCTTGTAGCTATCCCAAGGCCAAGTTTGATTACCTGAAAACCAGCGACCGGTCACGGCAGGACTAACGGTATCAAAACCTACGGCACCAGCTTTACTGCGCCAATTTCCAATTAACGTTTCAACACTTTTTACCGCAAGTTTTTGTAAGGCTGGCTGCTTGTTACTAATTGGCTGTGTCGCTTTATTTATATACTCTTGCCAACGTAATTTACTACGTGATAAATAGTGTTCGGGTTGCTTTAAAATTTCATCAACAATCTCTCTTTCACGTACCACGTCTTGATTATTTAATAAATATGAATAGCTTGTGTAGAATGTGCGATTGTTTTTTATGTGCGTTGTGCTTGAGTAACTTAGGTCGTCATGACGTGTTTTAACCGCTAACGTTTTTTTAAGCAATAACTGTGAACTCCCCGAGGTGAGCAGGTGTCCATGCGCCCTTACTTTGCCAAAACTAATCGCAATACTATTGCTGGTGACTTGCCATCGGGGGGTTAATTTCGGATAAACCACAAATGGCGAACGCCCCGCTTTTTCGGTGCCATTGTTAGCACGTAAATGGTTTATAAGCTTTCCTGTGAAATGTAATGTAACAGGCTCAGTGGTTTTAATCTGTGTTTTAACTAATGAAGTGCGATTTGTCACAAAGCGCAAAGTAAGCGTTATGTTTACCCCATCACCGCTCAGCTCTTGCACTAACGCGCCGGGTTCGCTGTAAGCCCGCATTGCTAGCTTCACTTTATTGGCCTCATCGACTTTCATGCCTTTATAAACAGTCAGCTTTTCTAGATAAGGCGCTATAAAATTTAAATACTCCTCAGTAACAATAGCAGGCCCGGTGAACGCGCCGACGTTTTCATCTGTTGGTAGCAAATGTCCATGCCACGCGCCTAGATCAAAAAGAGGGCTAAAACGTTGGTGGCCACCTTGCTCAAAGTCCTGCATATAATATGGGCTTCCGGTTCTATCTATTAAGTTTTTATAATCAACCACATCACTAGCAGCAGCCTCACAATGACTGATTAAAAGCACGGTGATTAAAATAAACAGATTTTTAAAAATCATTTATTTAGCCCTTTTTGTATCGCGCTAATAAATAAAAACCAAATCCGGTAACTAGTGCAATGCCTGCAAATAATAGCCACATGATTTCGGGGGATTTTATCTCTTTGACTAGGTAACCATAACTCCACCCAGACAAAAATCCAGCAAATAAAAAGCCTAATGCCATAGATACAAAGTAATAACCCATAAACATAGCAGCACTGCCTTTTGGAGCTATGCTGGCTACATACTCTTGGCTTTTTGGAGAGGTGAGCATTTCACCAAAAGCAATTAATAATATAACCGTTACCACTACTAAACCTCCCAATTGGCTTAGTAATACCCCCGCGCTCATTAATAACAACACTAAAAAAGCACCTGCTGTGACAATTAAACCGCTTATTAGGACAGATATAACTTTAAAATGCTGGCATTTAACACTTACTATTATTTGTAACAGAACAATAGCTGCAAAATCTAAATTAATCAGGTATTCAGGGTTTACCTGTCGGTATTTAAGCCACTGCTGCGCCAATTGCATACTTTGCTCAGCCGAAAAGCTAGAAGCACTGGCTTGTTTAAAAAATAGCGCTATTTCAGCAACAGGAACATTAACTTTTAAGTGGACTAACTCTAGACGCACAGCCTCTAAATTTACCTCTTTGACTGGTGTTACACTATGAGTAGCAGCCAGTGTTTGCAGTTTGTTACTTAAAGCCTGAATATCAACATAAGCAAAAAAATCCACTGCTGATTGACTAAAGTAGCTCAAGATTGCAACTAAATCTTGAGTATCAATATAGTCACGTATAAACAGAGGTAGAGTATAAAAAAGTTGGTTATATACCGTCCAAAACCCCGTTAATATTGCTAAATATAGTGCAAAACTACGATTGCTAACCCTCACCGGTTGTAGATACCATTTAGACGCTTTTTGCACGCTTACGCACTTATCCCATAACCAGTTCGCAGCTAACCAAATCGTAATTAGCGAAAAAGCTTGAGTATATGTTAACCAGCTAACTCCCCCCGTCATTAAAATAATTACACTGGTAAACAGTAACAATGCGAAACGGCTGTTACCCAAAACATGTTGAGCTTGCTGTAAAACCGCTGCCGCCCCTATGCTGCTACGTAGTTTGCTGCTTGACTCACGGTAAAAGAGCAATGGAATAAAATTAACAACTATCCAAGATGCCGACATAATAAATACCGCATCCCAACTAATAGTCCGTAAATACCCAGCCACTAACGGGCCTATGAAGCCCCCCAAATTAACCATAGTGTAAAAAATACCAAAGCCTAAACCCCGGTTACTGTCGTTAGTGTTTTGACTTATAGTGCCAACTACAACAGGCTTAAAGCAGGATGCACCAAAAGCGACTAACATTAAAATCATAAAGAACGAATTAAAGTCTGTCACTTGACCCAAAAAGTAATAACTCGGCGCCATCACAATAAATGAGCATGTAAACATTTTTTTATAGCCATAGCGATCGGCAAAAGCCCCAGTGATCACAGGTAATAAGTATAAAAAAAACGGAATTATCCCCTGCACGGCGCCTCGCTCTGCATCACTAAATCCGACCCCCCCTTGCTCAATGGGTGTGGTCATATACACCGACGATACTGCAAAAAAGCCATACCAAGCTAAACGCTCAAAAATTTCCATGGTATTAGCCAAGTAGAAACCTAACCCAAAGCTACGCCAAGTTTGTTTATTTTTACCAGTTTCCTGCTGTGCTGCTGATTGTAATTGTTGGTTATTATTCATAGTTTACTTTTTCAATTAAACGCAGTATTTTATATTGCATACAATATACAAGCAAAGCAACTAAAATGACAAAAATTATATCTCTCACATTATTAACTTTACTACTCACTGCCTGTCAGCCCACGCCTAATACTAGTGCGAATAATAAACCTGATATCGGCAACATAAAAAGCGGCCCAAGTAAAATGCAAGCAAACATTACCGTCCAGGGCTATACCAGCACACTCAATAATATCGATATTGAGTTTTTAGGAAAAACAATTCCATATACATACAGCGATGGCAAAATAGGAAATAGTCGGGGCTACAACTGGTGGGTAAGTAAGCACTTTGCGCTAAAAAGTGATCTACCCAAAGAGAAGGTCACGCTATACTTAGAGCTACTTGAAATGGCATATCCACATTATGTTGCTTTATTTGGTATGGCTCCCCCAAATATTGAGCGCCAACGCATTGCAGTTGTTTATGGTAGTAGTCGCTCCCGTGTACGAGAAGCCATGCTTGATGATGGTTTTTTACGTGGAGTACATAAAACGGCCGGTGGTGAAACTATGTTTTATAACCGTGCCGGATATAATTTCCCCAGCCACCGTGAGCACCATCAGCGTTATATAGTTATTCACGAAACCATGCATGCTTTTCATATGGCATTAAACGGCCATTCAACGTGGGCACCTAATTGGATCACCGAAGGTTTAGCTGATTCGATTGCTCACCATGTTTATGATCCTAAGCAAAAACAACTCACCGTCATGGTATTTGATCGCGCCCCAATGAATTACATTGAAACCGGTTTAAAACAATATTACAGCGCAAATAAACCTACAATTGAAGAAATAAATGACGATCCAGCACTAAAACGTGGACTTAATTTTTTTATAATTCATTACCTTTTAAGCTCTCCTGAACGGGCACAGTACTTTGCTCACTTTATTGAAGAGCTCAGATTAGCGAACCCACACAGCGAAGCCACACTTTCAACAGCTAACTCACTGCTTAAGAGTACTTTTAAAAATTGGTCGGAAATAGAACAAGGTTTTGCTGATTTTGTAGAGAATATCCAGCCTAGCTTCCATATTGTATCGGGCCCTTGGGAGCAAGACGGTAACGCTTACTGGCTACGTAACACTCAATCGACGGCATTATCGCGGTTAGATATTACCCCCCCCTCAACGGCTAATCACCCAGTCATGGACTTTCCTGCTCCAAAGCCGAGTTCGCTCATTGATGTGGCAAATAAACACCAAGTGGCCGCGCTAATCGAGTTCGAAGCTGCTCAATTACATCGAGGAAAAATTGGCATAGCACTACAAGGAAAGCGTAACCAAAAAAACCAAAAATATCGCCGTACTTTTGTTGGTGAAGAGCAGGCAAGTGATGATCAATTGCTGATGCTGCTTATTGAAGATGGCAGTCACTTAATTATAAATGCACAAAGCTACGATAACTTTAAAGCAAAGCAAATAGCCCTGACACCTGAGATAAAAAGTGCATTAATCGCAGATAAGAAACTTGCAATAAACCTAACGCTCGAGCAAGCACAATTAAGCATTAACTTACACGCTCAACGTGGTAGTAAGAAAGTAACCCAACAATTTTCTATTCCCCTGAATAAGCAAATGATTGCAACACTTAACAGCGAAAAGATCAGCTTGTTAGGTCAAAATAACAATCATAAAATCACCCCTTACTTATTTAATCCTACCCCTTCTCGCTTGTTGCCTATCACAGCAGAGAATGCGCTTACAAACCCTTGGCTTTTTAAAAATTATGATCTACTAAACCGAGTTTTTAAAACCTGCCAGCAACACGAGGGGTTTATACCACAATGCGATCTTGAGTTGAGTAATATTTTAGCAAAATTACCCTCTATAGAGCTGCACGATGAAGCCAGTTCTGAACTAGAGGCCTTAGAAAGTCAATATATAGCCACATTAAATAATGCTGGTTTTAGTACACTTTCCGGGGTTAAATCTGATATTTATTATCACCAACAGAAGCCTTTTTTAAGAGTTGTCAATCCAACTGATTCCCCTTTAGAAATTACTGCACAAGTGACACTCACAAATAGTGCTAATAAGCCAAGCAAAACTCATAAGCTAAAACGCAGCTTGAGCTCAGGAACACATAATATCTCACTGCCAACAGAAATAAATGCTGATAAGGTTACTATTGCGCAAACTCTCAAATGGAAGTCGTTAACGCACCAATCTACGCTCTCAAAGCGAGTAACCCCGTTTAATGGCGTTGAGTTTAATGTAATTAAAACGAAAGAGCATGAAGACTATTGGTTAGTAGAGCTTAATTTATCTGGGCCTTATTCTGGAGATACAATTGGTGACATTATTCTAACCTCGACATCATTCGAGCAAGCCACTCCCGCAAAATCTCAACAGAAAAGTGTTGATTTAGCACCTTATGAACAAAAAACATACACCTTCAAAGTAACAAAAACTGACAAACCACAACAGATTTCTGTAAAGGCCATTTTAAATGTTGATGGTGAGCCTATTCGCCTTATTCAAGAGCTTACTTTGTCCTAAGCTTAACAATAGGACGACGCCACTTTCGCAAGAAAGTGGCTTTAAGCTTCTCTTTAGATAACCATTATTTAGTCCAGCGTTAACTGAGTTGCTTCCTTTCTCTTCATACTCAGCCATCTATGCCCTAATTTAATTACCTTTCAATGCACTCATCAATATTGAAGTTGTCTGCTTTATCGACACTTTTGCAACGTAAGTACAATTGAATGTTTATTTATCAACTTTACATCCAAGTAGTTCAATTTATAGTTAGTTTAAAACACCAGAAAAAAGATAAAGGGGGTTTTGACTTTGAATAAATGAACCTTTGCATTTGTTTCTTTATAAAAAAAGAGCCACCAGAAAACTGATGACTCCATTATATAAAGTACGTGAGATCACGCTTTAAGTTTATATATTAACTAAGGACACCCTTGACTGTTAAAGTCGACGACTAAGCTTGCACCAGTGCTATTACCTGCTACTTTTAGGTAGCCCCAGTATTCACTCTGGCCTGAAATATAAATACACTCTCCATTTCCGCTATTATTTGACTCAGCCACTTCATTGTTACCATTTGGCCAACCACTTGCAGCGTAGCTTAGACTTAAATCACCACTACCATTAGCGGTGGTGATGGCAATACCATTTTGGCCTTGAACATCTGCAATGCTAAACCACATAGGATCGCTATTACCTAGACAAATTACTTCGCCATCATTTAAGCGGCCACTGCTTCGGCTGCCTTGACTAGCACACACATCTGGCACGTTAGAAGTCACTTGGGTAAATGATGCTGTTAACTGAACGTTATCAAATGCATTATAACCTCTAACCATCACATGGTATCGGCCTACTTGTGCAGGATTAATAGTACACGACTCTTCGTTACCACCAATGTAAGGGCGACAATCATATATAGCTTCACTCGGTGCTACTTCAAAACTTACATATAAATCCGCATCACCTGTACCACCAGTTAAATTAAACATAAGGTCGCTGGCGCCTGAAGGAACATCAAAAGTGAAATATAAAAATTCATCTTGAGCGCCACTGATGTTAATTGGCTGGCTATTCAATAGCACACCATCATCAACACTACTGTCAGCTTCGATAGTTGCTACTGTAGTGACAGTTTGGCTTGCACCTTCATTATCAACCACAGTTAATGTTATGGTGTATTCTCCTGCACTTGTGTAACTATGAGTAGGATTTGCCAGATTTGAACTGCTACCATCGCCAAAGTTCCATTGATAACTAGCGATACTACCATCGCTATCATTACTACCATTACTCGTGAAGCTTATACTGTTATTTTGCATGCCAGAATATGGGCCATTAATTTGTGCTATTGGTGGGGTATTAGTGCTCGTACCTGCAACTAAGTCATCGCACCACTGTACAAATTCATTCTCATAATTATTGGCCCACTCTACAGTTTTTGATTTATAGGCACTCCAATTACCAGTGCGGGTATGAGCCAACATAGCATCAAGTTCGTTGTTGTGACGTTCAAACATAAAGCGAACAGCTAAGTAACCCCAGCGATAAATTCGATCTTGATCAAATCCATCATAGGTGGTGTCAAAAATTTGCGCTAGTGTATAGCGCGAGCCATCACTAATAGTGGCTTTTGCAGCATCGTTGTTATTTAAATTAGCAACATACTCTGCAACCCCCTCTGACCACCAGACAATATCTTCTGTGGGTGCGTTAAAGTCACCATATAAGTCGAAACGGCCATCTAAATAGTGAACATACTCGTGCTCTAAGTTCCATACATAGTGCTCTGCATTGGCATAACTTGCTTCATAAGCTATAAAATTAGCTTGGTTGCCAGCTACAGTTGGGTCACCTTCTAAATACATACCACCATTGTTAGTATTTATACCAAAGATAGCACCTGCGTACTTGCTATAATCGTCACTACTGTCAAATATATTTACTTGTAAAAAGTTATTGTTGTCATCAGCAACAGGGGTGTTATTTGTGGCTAGCTTATTATGAAAAAGCCCTTCTTCAGCGCCCATAGCATCACATGCTGCTGCATGTTGAATAGCCGTCATATTTTGCGAGCGAATTTTTATAGTACTACTACAGCTATAATTTTGTGACAACACTTGTTGAGTTAGTTCATCAACAAAGCCACAAATACCGTAGTCATTACAATCTGCGTAATAACTTACAGAATCAGCTGCTGCAAGCCATACTGCATCACCATAACCAAAACTGTTATAGGTGCTAAAAATAGCTTTCAAACCAGTATCAACACTTTCTTGTATTGGCGTGCCTGAATATTGTTTTAAACGAGCTAGTTCACTGGCAGCGTTAACAATCAAGTATTGTGCATCTGAGTCTATCATCCACTGCTTTTGAGTAAATGCGCTTAGCTTAGCAACTAAGTCAGTATCAGTGCCGATAGCGGTTACAAATGCATCATTCCACTGGCCACGATAAAGTAGCGTGAAAATACCATTAACAGCACTGCGCATATTCCATTTTGCAGCATAACTCTCATTGAAGCGCGTTAACCACTGCTTTACTACGTTTAAGTAACGATGCTGCTGCTCAGCACTATCCATAGTTATGATAACTTCAGCAAGTGTTTTACCGTGTCCATCATTATCATCATAAAAGTGGCTATTGTTTACAAATGCATCTATAGCATCAACTACTGCAGGTTGTACCCAAGAGCTAAAATTCACGTCAGCATTATAAAACTCAACATAAAAACCCGCACGCAAATATAAAAACAGCGCTTCTAAATCAACATCTCCACCACCAGCATAAGTCTGTGAGAGTGACTTAGCATGATTTGCAACGGCATACATGTTATCTGAACTATAAACCTGACTCTGAATAGAAGATGGCGCACTAAAAAGTTCATTAATACAACTAGTACCTTGGCTTTTAAGTTCAGTGATAATTGTACTAGTGCTTGCACTTGCCATCGCAGCTAAATCACAACTGACAACGGCGGCTTGGCTGCGCATCATAAATTGATTAAGTTGTTGCGGCTGCTTTTGCAACTCAGCTATAGGGGCTTTTTCATTATGTTGGTGATCTACACCGTGATGATGTGTGCGCTCAATTTCTGCATTTTTTGGTGTAAACAAGCGCTCTTGCAGGTTAGCTGATTGAGCTAAAGAGCTTGCTCCAAGTATAGGTAGCGCCAGAATTAATGTTTTAATTTTCATAATTTACCTTTGATAATTATTGTTTTCTCTATCCAACCCGGAAAGAGAAACACTTTTGTAACATATAATTATCATTGTATACAATATATTTTATATTTAAATAACGATGTAAGTAGATCCTGTTGATGGTTTGACGAAAGAAATAAGGTCTGAAGTTAATCTATATTTCAACTAAGAAAACAAAGTCATTAAATATTTAGAATGAGAAGTATGGCTAGAAAGGACAAAGCTGTAGATATGCGTAAATGTAAATACACCCTAAACTAAAGATAAACTTGTATAATGTAAAAGTAACGAAATTAACAGCTCTTAAAATTAAAATAGTTTTCAGTTGGCCACACTCAGGTCATCATTTGTTTAGATGTTAGTTTTTACTATCTAGAAAAGGTAAGGGAGCAAATAGCGCTCTCGGAATGGTCAAGCCTGCAACTTAACCTCAGGATAGCAACGATTTTCATCTTTAATAATCAACCCTTGCCAACTTTCATATGCTGGGCCGCCTTGATCTCCTCCACCAGTTACAGCGATTACTTTACTGGGCAAAATAAATGACAACCCAAACAATATGGCGAATTTGTTCATGCAAAAATCCTTTAGTTTCTTCAATAACCCTCACAAATTTGGGGGTTATACGGATCTTAAATACTGTCCTGCTGGTTAATCAAATTTAAGTTTTTTTAAAAATGCGCGTTTTTAAACATCCTGTATCGTTACTTTTGAAATTCAAATTTGGAGAAATGCATGAAAACTTTAAAACGTCACCTATTAATCGCGATCACTGTACTAACAGTTTCAGCATGTTCTAGTAACGGTATTCATGAAAAAATTGAACAGATAGAAGTTGCTCACCAAAAGCAAGTTGATAAAAAAACCGAGAAAATGGACCAACTCATTAATAGTATTCCAGATTGGTACTTAGATGTACCACAATCTGACTCAACAGGTGTATTTGGCGTTGGATTCGGTTCATCAAACAAACCTCCTTTTGCATTAAAAGCAGCCGAGCTCAGAGCTAAATTTGATGTAGCAAAGAGCTTTAAACAGCTTATCTCTGGCCAAGAGCGTTCATATGAAAACCAGACTCTAGATTCAAACCTTGAGACTCAAATTAATATGCTTATTGATTCAATTGTCGAAGAAGTTAGTGTTGCCGGTGCGCAGAGAGTAAAGCGTGAATTGTATAATGTTGATGGAGTAGCAAATGCATATGTTCTTGTAAAAATGCCTTATGAAGAATATAACCGAGCAATACAGTCTTTGCGTGCTAAAACAGTAGAAGAGAAAGTGTCTGTTGCATTCGATGAACTTGAAAAGCGACTGCAGAATAGAAAGAGCGATGAACAAAAAGCAATTCAAGCCACTCACCAGCGTGATGTTGAGCTTAAAGAGCTTGAGATCAAAAAAGAGGTAGAGCTACGAAAAGCTGAGCAACCTCAAAGTGAACTACCCAGCGACATCACTTCGCTCTGATCACTGGGCTTCTACAGTCTAGCTTAACGGCTAGGCTGCTTCTTTTTTCTCAGATCCAAAATCCAACTTCGATAATTCGAAGACTTTCGTTTTAACGGATTGTTTCTCCTGAGATA
>NZ_JAKGAW010000077.1:0-11830 GCF_021532475.1 Pseudoalteromonas sp. APAL1
ATAGCAGTTTCGCTCGCGCGGAGAAAATTGCGATACTGAGAAAAAATCGATCGCAACCATCTTAAATGGTTTCAAACTAAGAACATACCCAAGACAATTTATTAAAAATTAGTTTTCACACAGTCTGGGCAGAAAGCCGCCCTTTTGGAAATAGGTGTTAAAGAGAAGTATTAAAAGATTTCCTATAAATTACATTCATTAATCAATAACTGACTTATAGAGTCAGACTTTTTTGATAGTTTAAGGAGCTCATCATCCTTTGAAGGGGCTGTTGAATAGTTGAATTCTGAGCTAGAAAGAGTGTTCTTGATTTCTAAATAGTTAGATGAGAATTTTTGACAAAATTCAGTTATCTCCGCGTTAACTATTTCTTCGGAATTTTTCTTGTTCCTCATGTATAACTTGTAGTTCTCCGTTACAACTTCTAAAGCTGCATGATCGTAGCGTATGGTCGCAATCACTTCACTATCTTCGATTGTATAGTCAACAATATTAACAGAAATAGGTCGTAAGATGTTGGCCTTCTCGCTGTAGCTTGATAAACCGGCTTGAGAATTGTTAACAATGAAATAAGCGCCTAGCTTTTGAGCTGCTTCTTTATATATTAAATCTGCAATGTTGTACTCATTAACCGTGAGGCCGATAGTTTTAAACTTGATAACTCTGACAGTATCAGCCGCATGAGCGCCATGGCTCAATACAAAAATGACTAGTAAAAATACAAATTTCATAAATCCTCCTTCAAGCTGAAAAGTATAAATTATTGAATGCAGGTTTGTGAAAATATAAAAAACACAATGAGGTTTTTTTATAACCTATTGTAAATAATTGATATTTAGTTTTGTTTTTAACCGCTGCACGAAATGAAATTTATGAAATGATTAATACAGTTTTAGTTATTGGAGGTCGTTTTAATGAATTTATTGAAAGCGCTAGCAAATGGGGCTTTTATATCGATTGTATTCCATGCGATCGGGAGTGCTTATGGTGCAGAAAAGGTTAGTGTCAATTTAACGCTCGATAATACCACTGAGTACGACGCACAAGTAATAGAGTATTTACTTCACAAAAAAGCTGTGGAGCAAGCAAAAGTAAACCTCAACACGAATGTTATAAGCGGCAATCAATTATTGCCGAATATAAGGGCAAAACTTAAAGAGCTAAACATTAAGCAAGAGCAAAGTACCCTTAATGCAACGGCTACTTTTGAGTTAGCTGAAGGTCCTGAGTTAATGGCTAATAAGAATACTATTAGGATTTATGACGAAGTATTTCTGTTTAATGGCGTCGAAACAAAACAATCATCAATGAAAAAAAGACTCAAAGAAAAGGTGTTTGAATATAAATTCTTTGCTGATATCCAAAGCAAATTATCTAACCTAGTGACAATATCAGACTATAAAATCAAAGAACCTCAAATTAGTGAAGACCAAATGATTTATGGTGGCCTTAAGCTCTCAGAAGTATTGAACATCCGCGCTTTAGTTGCAGCCCAAAGTTACTCTCGTAAAAGTATCTCAAATGGAGTAAATATTCGAAATGAAGAGTGTGCGCAGCTTGATTCAAATCTGTTAGATGTAAACCCTCAATTTCCATCGATTGGAAAAACTGCACACTGGCCAGAATTTAAAGTAGGCGTATCGATGCTAACACTCCAGCTCTTGACTGGGTTATCTCCAAAAGTTTTAGAAATTGATTTTACTAAAAACTTACTACTATCCGAATTGCAAAAGTCTAGAGCGAGAGTAAAAGACTATAATAGTGACTTATTGCCTTATTCAAATATGTGGGATGCATACAGAGAAAGCATAGAGAACTTCAAAAATGTATTAAATGGGCAGACGTCCAATTTATCTGAAGAATATATGGGGAATATTGAGGCATCACCTTTCAGTCAATATCCGTTTGCAGATGTTAAGCAAGTTACAATGCACCTTAGCTTTGATGAATTAATTAGTGAAGGGGACTACGATGGTATTGAGTTCAATGATTGGTTTTGGGGTCCGAAAAACTACTATGGAGTACGAAACAGCTATATTAATCGCGTAGATGATTTATCGAGAGGCAAGCCTTACTTTTTTCTTGTGATAGAGGTTTCAGGTGTAAAATTCTATCGAGCTGTCCTAGATGTAAACTTTATTCATAACAAGCATAGTTCGGCAAAAGTAAATTTAATTCCAATAGATGTTTTGTCATTTTTACCAGGGTCAGAGTTAAATATCTTTAATCGAACAGACTACCGTAAGTTGTGGCTAAAATCTTTGGAACAAGTATCCGTGACTGATGGTTCAATGAGTAATCGAGCAGTCAATATACTGCCAAAAGAAACAATTGATTGTTTGCCCGATACGTTTGCTTTTGATGTAACACTAAGTGAGTTGTTTGCTTTTAGAAAGGGGCAGACTGCATTACTCGACGGCGACTTTAACCCGGTAAAAAATTCACATGGAGACTACGTTGTTAATCAGAATGGTTTTCTAGGTTTAATGTCTACAGAAGAGCCCGCCTTTCCCGTATCTGTCAGCATGATGGGTAACTCGATAAATATTAGCTATTACAAAGACCATAAAATTGGGGATATAAGCGTTTATTTTGAGAAAAAGGTATTTTAATCAAAAAATACTGAAATTCAGTTGAAAATCACGCTTTTAAAATTTTTTTCAATTTTAAGATTAAGCCAGACTCAATATTCTGGCTTTTTTTTATGGATTTTACAATTTACTCAATCGGTGAAACAGCGTTCATGTATGAGGTTCTAATGGGCCTTCGAAGAATGTTTGATTTTGGCTTTTCATCTTTGCATATTTTGATAGGTGCTACAGCTCTACTTTCACTGATGACTCTTGTAGTAAAAAGTTGGATCAACCCAAACTCTAACCCAGTACTATCTTGGTTTATTGGGCTTTGCATGTTCATGGTCTTGTGTGGTCCATTTTCTAAAGTAGATGTTGTTATTGAGTCGGTAAGAACAGGAGATGTGTATTATGTGAATGATGCACCTGGCATAGCAGCTGTTATTGCAATGATGACCTCAGGAATGTATGGGCTTTCACGAGATTATGAAGATTCATTCGCCTCACCGGATGGTTATCAGGCTGGTCAATTTCTCGATCCGATGAGAGCGCTAGTGGCGCTTGATAAATTTGGATATATGGGCTCTGAAGAACTAGATTCAGGCGTTAATGCCCAAAGGTACAGAATCAAAACATCTACAATGAACTACCTTCAAGACTGTGTAATTTGGGATCTTCAAGTTGGTGGCAATGACGCTGAGCTAAATGCTGACAAAATAAAAAATGCCCCAATGGAAAACTTCCTTGAGTCTATAAGAATTAATACACCATCAAGAAGCACTTATATTCAAATAGACACTCCTGCCATGGAGCTATTAACATGCCCAAACGCATACTTGAAGCTCAAAAGTTACTTTGATAGCTCAAGTTTCAGAGAGATGACTGACAGGTTTTTGCAGAAAGAAAATGTAAAACCACAAGATGTTGAAGCCGGTGCGGAATCGATTTCTGCATTAAGCGCGACAATGAATGCATATCATTTAGCGACGGGAAGGTATTTATCAAATGTTTTTGCTGAAGCTGCTGCAAAAAGTGGGGATATGCAAGGGCTCCGCTCTGAACTTACTTTAATAGAAACAAAGTCTCAGCGACATTACCAAATGGCCGCGGATAGAAACCTAGCTTTGGAGCTATCAATTGGTTTTGCAACCTTCATTGAGGCCTTTGTGTTTTTCTTGATCCCAGTTATTGCAATCATGCTTGTAATGGGTGCTGAAGCTATGAAATCAGCTGCTATGTTCTTTGGGGTAACTGTGTGGGTTAACTTGTGGCCGGTAACCATGAGTGCGGTTAACCTTTTTACTTTACTTGCTATTCAAGGTCGATTCACATCAGTGTCAGCTGGTGGCGGTGGTGTAAGTGCAATCACATTTGGTATGTGGGGGCATAGCATGTCAACAATCGAATCATTTATTGCAGTGGCAAGTAGTTTGGCTGCTGCAGTTCCAATGCTCACTTTATATATACTGCATAGGGGTGTTCACACCATGATGGGTGTATCTAATAAGACGTCTCCTGATACAAATATTGATTCCAAGAAATTGTCACCTGATGTCACAACATCTGCAAATGGAGGTAAAGCAAGTCAAGGTGATACTACTATGCAAGCCAGTGATGTTCATTCCTCATATGGGCAATGGAGCCAAGCTCAACTGAATGGTGGACAACGAAATGATGTAAGTATTAATCCGGGTGGCGCAGGGCCAGCCTCGGGTTACCTTAAACAGTCATCAGCTGAGTTGTCAGCGATTGGCTCTAGAAATACTCAATTGGCAAATACTGAAGCCGCTAGCCAAACATTACAAAAAACTGCCACTGATAGTAAATCTGCTACTTTAGATTCAATCAAAGGGTATAAACAAGGAAAGTCGTTTGAGAGTGTGGATAGTTCACAATTATCACAGGACGAAGCTTTCTTAGCGGCACAAACCGCAGCATATGCAACTGAAAATAACATGAGTTTATCTGATGCATATGATCACGTACTACAGGGCTCGGCAAGCATGGTAGCAAAGGGGGCTCCATCAATAGCAGGGTTTGGTTTAGGTGCTGATGCGAAAGCAGCGATCACAGCAAAAGCGGCATCACAAAAGCAAGTAGGCGCCTCAGAAAGATTGTCAGAGGACGAACGTGCACAAGTTTCTGAATCGATAAAAGCAAACTGGGGGAATGCAGTAAAAATGGCTCAATCATCGAGCAGTGATAACTCAGTTGCAAGTAAAGAGGCGGTTTCCCGACAGGAAGCTGTTACAAATGCTCATACAAATATGCTTCAAGCTCAAGCCCTTGAAGCTGAGGGGAATACAGCTAGCTCCGCTTCAAAAGTAATGACGCAGATGAATGCGGGTGAGGTTCAAAACTCAACCACAGGAGCAAATAAAGCATCAATCGGCTCAATTGTTTCAACACTTTCAGATGAGCAGCAGCATGTTCTTTTAGGTAGTTTGATTGGTGATGAAGGCTTAAATAGTTTATCTGGTGACAAGAGAAGTGCTTTAATTTCTGAGTTGGGAGATAGGTTCGACTACCACAAAGAGCAGGTAAATAAAGGTGATAACGCGAGATTACCGGAAAGCCAAAAAAATAATATTGCTTTGGCCAATACGGTTACTGATGCAATCGCAAGAATGTCTGGAAATACTGAAGTGTTGTCTACAGACCATAATGGTAACCAACTTCCTCTTTCAACTGGAGTTACAGCACTTAAACAAGCTAATACCGAAAGAGGAGCTTCTGCAGGCTTAATGAGAGAATTAGGTGAAACACTACAAGCGCCGAGCCTAATTTCACTTAGTGACCAATTGAATGGATATAAACCGAGTGATAATTCACATATTCCAAAACCTGAAGATAATACTGGCATAGACACCAACACTTTAAGTAATGATGTAAATAGTGGCATAAAGACTGATCCAACAAACATGTTCAATAATGAGCGTAATGCACAAGCATTTGCTGAACACAAAGAGCAATCTCAAAACGAGGTTAGTAGTAGAGGGGCATCTGGTACAGGTGCTGTTAAAGCTAAGGGTGAGGATGTTGTTTCTGAGTCAGAAGATAAAAATGCAAATAATTTAGCGCATGCATTTGGATCATTAAAAGTATTAGGCTCAGAATCTAATGAATTATCTGGCGGTGTAGTTAGTTCTATTGGCTCACTATTCACCTCTTCAGTGGGTGAGGCTGTTACGGATGAGTTTAAGAAGTCTGGTAATGGTGAAGGTATTAATTCGAATCTAATTGAAATGGGTTTTAGTGTTTTATCAAACAATACACCAGAAGCTATTAGAAACTTACTAACTAGCGCAGCAAATGGTGAAGGTTCGATTATTAATGGTGAACGCTTATCTCCAAATGAAACACTAATGTATGCTGGGGCTGTTCAAACAGCAATGCGCCCTGAGTCCCTAGCTGCCTTCAATGAAAGTTTAAATTCAAACTCAGCTCTTCTTGCTTCAACGCTACCTAATAACCCTTACAGAAATGCTCAAGAAAATATCTCAGCTGTACAGGAGATGAGAGAGAATGAATCAATTAATAATGCCCTGAAGAGTAGTGAGTTAATTGCGGCATACTCAGCATTGGCAAACCTTGATGACGGTCAAATTGAGGACGTAATTGCAGCCACGAAAGGAGATGATAGTTTCTTAGGTATTAATGATGCTAAATACGCTCGTCATTTAGAAGCGCTAAATGAGTTATCCCCACAGTTAGGTTTAGAACCTCAGTACAACCCATCAAGGTATAAAGATGAGCCAAGTCAAAAAGGTAGTTTGGAATCAGTAAACTACGACTCTCAAGCTAGCTCAATGGCTGGGTTTGCTGGATTAAATGAGAGAGAAAATTTAGATCGAACTGAAAACAGATCGAAACCTAGTGGCCAAGGTCTTGTTGAGGGTATTACCAAAGGAAATTATGACCAAGATGCCAAAGAGATAGCTAAATATGCGTTAGCAAACTTTAATGCAACTGGTGATACATCAGGAGTTAGCTTTAAGGAACTTAATGATCGAAATTTAGATAATTTTAAATCAGCACAAGTTTCTAGTCGAGAATTTAGTATTCCTGACTTTACTAACATCACCCCTAAAGCAATGGAAGATCTGAATAAGATGAGGGATGCACTTTTAATTGCAGGTAAAGATAGCGAGGCAGAAACACTAACAAATACAATTGCTTCTATTACTTCAGATGAGCAAACTAAAAATGGGTATGAATCAAGTGCATCTAAGGAGCATGAAAGCCAAGTAATTAATAACGCAATTCACTCAGAAGGTGTTTCTAGTAAAGCGAAGGAGTTTGCCGCGAACGCCCTTTATGGCACAAGCGATACTCCAAGAAATCTTTCTCATGATGACATGAGAGATCTACTTACAATAAACAACTTACTAAGCACAGCTCCAGAAGCACAAAGAACATTAAGTGAAGCGATCACAACTGCCTTCACACCAAATTATAGTGATGCCGGTACTAAAGATGCAAATCCACCTGTAAACAGCCTTAATTCAAGCGAAGCATCAGTGCCGCAACAGTCTGTAAATGAAAGTGATTATGATAAGAGCTCTGTCACACAACAGAATTCACTGAGCGAAACACCAAAAAGCTTATCAGTTGATAATAACCGTGGTGAAGCAATAGAAGAAACCCCTATCAAGCCAAGTGAGGTAAATAGTGGGGTTAACAGTACTGGTAAAGATGAAAGCGGGAATGTTCTATCTAAAGAGACATCGAATGCAGGCAATGATTCAAGGGATCGTATTGATACCTACCAATATTCTGGCACAAAAGATGATTCTTATCCGAATACTACAGATTCAGGTCGTTCTTTAGTGGGCACACAATCAGAAAACCTTCAGGCTTCAGAAAGTACTGGCGGCACATTAAATAGTGAGGGTGGTTCTACTGGCAGTACCACTAGTCCAGAGTTGCAAAGCAGCCCTACGAGTACAGACCAATCAGAAAACCTTCAGGCATCGGCAAGTGGTGGTTCTATTGTTGCTGAGCCTAGTCTAAAACCTGACACAAGCGGTGATAATGTGCAGACTCAATCACAGTTAATTGCTTCTAATTCTTCTCAGAAAGGTGAGTCTTTTGAGCAATCTAACTCAGATGAAAGTTCAGTTGTGAACAACTCTAGATCTGAGAACCTAAGTTTTAATGAAACAAACGCTAGTGAAGCAGAGATGGTTAACAATAGAGAAATTTCAATTGAAGAGAGAAACCCGTCTGGCCTACATCCTGTAGCTGGTGGTGAAGTCACTATGACCGAGTCACAAGAGGTTGGATTAAGGCAAGTTATTGATAATACAGAAATGAGCAATGATGCATTATTAAAAGCGGAAAATATCTTGTCTCTAGGTTCAAATTCCAATTTGAGCTCATTTATAAAGGAAGAAAAAGCCGAGCTATTAGATTTGGCTGACAATCTAGAGGCAAATAATTACATAGCTGAATCATTACAAATCAAAAGAGCGTTGGAGAGCTAACATTGACGGTGACATTAGAGCAAGAATCAGCAGCTAACGATGTTAATAATCACTCTTTGATTCTTGCTACAGCAGGTAGTGGTAAAACAAAAACATTAATTGAAAAAGTAAAAAACGTACTAAAAATATCATATGACAGGAAGGTTATTCTCGTTACATTTACAAATGCGGCCGTCAACGAAATGCAAGAAAGGTTGGAAATAGCTCTTCCACAATCATCAATAAATAGAGTTTCTGTAACTACATTTCACAGGCAGTTTCTTAACCAAACAAAGAAACTCATGCAAGGTAAGCTACTAATTGGAGCAACATACTTCAACTTTATTGAGAGGTTGAAGAATTACATCGAGAATGAGCACCTACTACCGGAGTTAAAAGTAACATTCAGTGACATTACGAGCATTTTGAATGATCAGCCATTAGATGAAAAAAAAGGGTTTGATAAAGACGCTGTTAAGCTAGTTAAAGAATGTTATCAAGAGTTAAAGATAAAGAACCACCTTTATGACTTAGATGACGCAACCAGGCGCGCGGTAGAAGGAACTTTAAGTGGGGAAATACCGCTATTAAATTGTACAGACCTAATGATTGATGAGTTTCAAGACACAGATTTACTACAATATGAGTGGATTGCCCTGCAGGGGCGCGGAGGGATTAATCTAACACCTGTTGGAGATGATGATCAAAGTATCTACTCATGGAGAGGCGCTAGAAGTTATGAAACAATGCTTAAGTTTAAAGATGAATTTACACCCAATATTCATATGCTTGCAAAGTGTTTTAGATGTAGACCTGAAATAATAGATGCCAGTAAAAATCTAATAGAATTTAATAAAGATAGAATTCACAAAGGTATGGTCTCGGGGAAGGAAATTGGTGGCACTGTTAAAACATACATACATAAATTTAAAAAAAGTATGCTGTTAACATTTTTGGAAAACTACAATAAATATGATGGTGAGTGGGCGATCCTAAGCAGAACTAATGTTGCATTGGACTCAATAGAAGAGTTTCTGATAGAACATGAAGTAGCGTATTCAAGAAACAATCAAACAAGTATTTTTAAAACAAGCGCTGGTGATTTCGTAATTAAACTGTGTTCATATCTTTTAAATAAGTTTGCACACTACCATCTGTCAGAAGTTTTAGGGTACTTAAAAGAGGATGAGAACCTAATTCCTTTAATTTCTGAAAGTATCAAGAGTAATTCTGATATTGAGTCATATCTTAATAATTATGGTCAATCAATTAATGGAACGGCTTTTGAAATGTTCTATTCAAATTACTATTTATTTGAAAATACTCATGATTGTAAAGAGATAAACACCAGAATTGATTTGTTGATTGATTTCATCATAGAGCGTCGCTCAAAAGGCGACAAGCTGAATAAATGCGCTGTTGAAACATTGCTTCTTGAAGGGCTCAAGACAAAAACAGGCTCTTGGTTCGAAAGAATTAAGCTTTACTCAGATAAAATTAAAGAGCAAAACAGTAAATCTGAAATTGATAAATCAGTGGTAACTTTAACCACATACCATGGCTCTAAAGGTCTAGAGTGGACTAATGTGGCTATTTTTGATGTTATCCACGAAACAATGCCAAATATGCAGTCACCAATCGATGAGGAAAGACGTTTGCTGTTTGTTGGGATGACACGCGCTGAACAAAGGTTATTTATTCATAGCTACTTAAATAAGGCTGATATTGATGATTTAAAGGATGTGGGTGAATTGGCACTATTCAAAAAAGATTACGAATATAGCCCACCAATAACATCAGATATTAATGATGTTTGTTTTCCAAGCGAGTTTATCGAAGAGATTTACTACACTAACGATTAATCTAATGTTGTTTGCCTTATTTCTGGAAATTTAATCTTTTGTATTGTTGACTAAAAATTTATAAGCAATTATATTGATTATAACCCTAAAGGTTCAGCCTTTAGGGTTAACCAATCAACACAGACTATCAACGTCACAACCACTCTTATGAGTCATTATCGGAATACAAATTTCCAATAATGATTTCTCAATCCACTTTACCTTTTAGGTCTTTGATTTTTGCACTATGCATAATTATGCCTATTGGTATTTAAAGTGGCTTCTAGCTGTTGAAGTTAAATCTCAGCGTTAATACCTTCTTGGTATTAAGACGGTTGAAGTGATTCTTTCACAAATACCTAACCAATTCCTATACGGGATACTCTTCTGTATAGGAATCGAAATCTCATTCGATGCGACCGCTATACAGATCTACTTATTTTTAGTTCTGCGTTTTTGGTCAAATGCATTGGAGGAGATTATGGATATCATTCTTATATTACTGGCGTGCACATATGTTGCAATCAAAATTCACAGCATCATCGTTAAGCCAATTCTATCAATAGCTAGTTCAAGCTGGGGTTAATTTGAATAAACTAATTCCAACCTACTCGGGCTACAACAATCACAATCAGTTAAAGATTCAGAGTGTATATTGCATTGTATATGACAGGTTAACGTTAAAAGTTTTAGCAACAGCTGAAACACATAACGAGGCCAGTCAAATAGCAACTGAGATATTCAACAAAGACAAAGTATTCGCTGTTCCCGGTGAAATTAGGTTTTCAGATGAGAGTATTTCACATAGTAATATTCTTGGAATGAACCTTGTTAATTTTGAATTCTTTGTTGAAGCAAATATGAGTCATCCACTGATTAAATCAACTTTCACAGGCGAGCATTAGCTCCCTGTGAATTTCTTTATTGGTTATACCTATCCAGCTTGAAGCAGGATGCTTAGGTATAACCAGTAAGGAGAAACCTATGTTTGAAGATACCGCTTTTCATATTTTCGACAAATCAACATCAACACTTACATTATTCACAGGTGAGATAAAACAGATTGATGTTAATCATTTAGACAAACCAGACTACCTATCAGCTGTAAAGCAAAAGGCCATTTCTAGTGGCTTAATTGGCGAAAGTGATTTTGTATGTGAATGGGACGTTTAACAGATAGTAGGGTAAACCTTACTCTCTGAATGGGCTTTATATATTAGAGTTTATTCAAAGGGTTACGGTGAATATTGCCGTTATTTTTGATTAAGTCGTGCGATATTTTCTTTATGTAATTATATCTACATCAGTTTTGATGATTTTATAACTTTATCGAAAATTCACCGAGAAAACCCCGTGATCAGAGCGAAGTGATGTCGCGGGGATGAGTCTGTGTCACCCCTGCTCTTGAATATATTTTCGTATTATCTCTGCACTAGCATTTCCTACAGAACACACAAAGTATCCATCCGACCAAAATGTTTTCTCTTTCTAAAATTGGTTTTTGAGGTAAGGAAATGATTTCCAGATTTTAGTAGTTGTCGCTTGTTTGATCCTCCCTGCGTACTGGCCTACAGAATATCGAGTGCCGATTGTAATCAGCATATGAATGTGATCTTTGTCTATTTCAACCTCTTCGATCCAGAAGTCAGAAGATAGAGAAACATCGAAAACCGTTTTCTTAACAAACTCACCCAGATTTCCGTTTAGTAAAGGTTTTCTGTACTTAACTACCAGAATTAAATGAAGTGCAATTAAATATTTGCAGTGAGATTTAGTTTCATATTCCAACTTGACAACTCGACCTTATACAGTAGTCTATACAGTATATGAAAAAGACGCTCAGATACAACTACAGGCTAAATCCTACCCCAGAGCAAGAAGCTAAGCTTATTGAGTTTGGTGCGACAGCGCGTGGCATTTGGAATCTGTTGTTGTCTGAAAATATGCGTCG